>NZ_JBNUPJ010000016.1:0-53932 GCF_050409485.1 Facklamia sp. P12945 | reverse complement strand
TAGTTTTATCCCGCAAATTTTTAAAATTTCAGGACATTTTCATTTACGGTTGACAGAAGTATTTAAATAGCTTTTTCTTGTTTCGGACATTTATTGATTAAGTAAATACAAGCAGCTACTAAAATAACCGTAACCACAAGACCCCCCTCAAATCCAAATTCTCCACCATTGATCAAACTGGCCTCAGCTTTGGATTCAGTTAGTAATAGTGTACCCGGTAATACCAATCCACTCACTTGGACCCCAAAGACCACACCCATTATAAAATTCCAAAAGGAATGAGCAGCTCCTGTTAACCACATATTATCAGTAATATAGAATAATAAGGAAAAGAAAATACCGGCTAAGGCAATGTTAACTAAGGCTAAAACTGTATCTCCTGGATTGCCATAATGCAACAAACTAAAGAAGATGGAGTTTATCAAAATGGCAAGAGGAACTCCCCAAGCGGCTGCCAAGCCATTCATCAAGTAACCTCTCAAGAGGATTTCTTCAGACATTCCTTGGATCATAAAGCCGACTAATAAGAGGATAAACGCCACTCCATCGGCCTGAGGGTTCATTTGGACAGAGATCGTCCCCATCAAAAGATTAACTAAAAAAATAAAGAACATTAAGGCGGCAGCAATTACGACGCCCATCCCATATTTTTTTAGGAAATTATCTTTATAAAAGCCAAAGGAGTTAAGTCTGCGTCCTTGCAACCATTTAGCCAAAAGGACCGTTGTAATAATAGTAATAATCGTTAAAAATAGTTCTAAATAAACCATTAATGGCTCGTTTAACAGTGCTTGACCTACATCTTCGGTTAAAAAGGAATCACCAAATTTCATATAGATTAATGGACCAATTAAAAAAACTGAAATAAGTGAAGCAAATAGTAAACTAACAAGATTTATAAGCGCAGTAAAAGCAATAACCCTAAATGGTTTTTTGCCTGCTTGTTTCTGCGTCAACTGCATCGATTGATTGAAAGGCCAGTTCATAGTTTTCCTCCTATAAAAATCTAAAAAGTCTTTTGCTTTATTTGATAACGCAAGTAACGTATGTATACGGCTAAGGTCAGAATAAATACAACCGCAATCACAAGATAAAAGAAGTTATGTCTTAATCCAAAGGATGAACGAGGATAATGATGATAGAGTAGCCCTAATTGAAAGATTAAAACAGCCGGCATAATTGCCTGGTTACCATAACGTGCATACAAGTAACTACTTCCGGCTGCAATAGCAAGAATTAAAAGACAAGCAAGTGCTATCATCCACCCATTATGACTGTTTAATCCTTTACTCACTAAATAGCTATAAAAAATATGGGCCGTCATACTGATCAACCAACCGGTATGAAGACCAATGGGAAGCTTTAATAGCCAACTTGGTTCGTTCAGGGAGCTTTTATATGAAATTAATTTCATAAAAGAAATAATCCGTCTCAAATAGAGCACCATAAGGATGAAGGTAAATAAATATAATTGTTGCGACCATATCAAAAGATAGACTGTATGGTAAAAAGATAATTCAACTAATTTGGGAGCCACTAACAGTGAATAACTCTGATCAAAAGTTATAAAAGCCTGTCTCCGTTGTCCCGCAAATAAACCAAACGCTTCCCATAGAATAATGATTGGCCAGAGATAAAAAGTGAATTCTACAGGAAGCAAAACATGAGGAACTTCCTCTAAGACTTGGTTCAAGCTGATGGATTCGATAAAACTGGCATCAAAAACCAACTGTAAGCACAAAACCAAGAGATACATCACCATGGCTAAACGAAAATAGAGGATGTGGTGGTCAGTCTTTTGTTTCATGAAACCACCTAATTAAAGATTATCTTTGCGCACTTGCATAAAGTCCAATTCGGCTACTGTTTCACGACCAAACATTTCAATAACTACTTTAAGTTTTTGATTTTCTTCACTGATTTCTTCGATTTCTCCAGTCATTCCTGAGAAAGCGCCATCGATAATTTCAACTAAATCGCCCACTTCAACTTCTAATTGAACTTTCTGAGCAGGCTTATCCCCCAAGATCGCTTCCATTTCCTCAGGTAAAAGAGGTGCCGGCTTAGATCCAGCGCCATGTGAGCCTACAAATCCAGTCACGCCTGGCGTATTACGAACAATAAACCAAGACTCATCAGACATCACCATTTCAACTAACACATAACCTGGGAAGGTCTTTTGAATCTTTGTTTTCTTC
Organism: Facklamia sp. P12945; assembly: GCF_050409485.1. Classification (NCBI taxonomy): domain Bacteria; kingdom Bacillati; phylum Bacillota; class Bacilli; order Lactobacillales; family Aerococcaceae; genus Facklamia; species Facklamia sp. P12945. Next base: position 51,734 of record NZ_JBNUPJ010000016.1, on the reverse strand, counting down.
TCTCCATCTTGCATTTCGGTTACCTCTTCTTCAGGTACTACCACATTGAAGATAAAGTCTTCCATATTCATACTTTCTGCTCGCATCATAATATTCTCTTTTACTTTATTCTCATAACCAGAATAAGTATGCAAAACGTACCATTCCTTATTAGATTCCATAGTTAAATCTCCTTTAATTAATTTCTTGTAAAATAAAAAACCTACAAGGGTGTAGGTTTTATTTGTATTCTATTATAACATGCTTAAGCAAATAATAAATATTTTTATGATTATGCGCCTAGACTAATTAACCAGTCGATGAAATTGCCAAATACAAAATCTGTTAAAGCAAAGTATAATCCAAAGAAAATAATCATCATAATTACGGTCCAAGTAAATTTATTTACTTGCTTAGCTGTAGGCCAAGTTACTTTTTTCATTTCTTGGGCAATGCCTTTAATGTAACTCATTATATTCCTCTTTTCTATTTGGTTTCTCTATGAATCGTGTGTTTATTACAATTCTTGCAGAATTTCTTAATTTCTAATCGAGTGGTTTGGCCCGCTTGAGTTGGTATCATTTGATAATTACGGTTTCCACATTCACTACAAGCTAGTGACGCTTTCTTTTGAGCCATTTTCCCACCTCCGTCTTTTGTTTAGAATCATTAAGAATGATAAATAGAAATCTTTTAAATGTCAAGCTTAGCTTAGCATTTACTATCTTAATTCAATTTATCTTTAACCTCTTCAACAAATTTTTTACGCCCGGAACTACGGTAGAAATTTTGATAATGATCCGGTTCTTTGCGGTGAAAGTCTTGGTGATAGTCCTCTGCAAGGTAAAATGTTTGGGCTGGACTGATTGGCACAACAATCGGCTTTTTGAAAACTTGTGACGCTTCAAGTTCTGCTTTCGATTGTTCGGCTTCTTCCTTTTGGGCTTGGGTACTATAAAAAATTTCTGGTCGGTAAGAGGAGCCTCGATCACCGAACTGTCCATCTTTATCAGTCGGATCGACTGAAGACCAATAAATTTTTAGAAGTTCTTGATAGCTTATTTTACTAGGATCGTATTCGATTTTGACAGCTTCTGCATGACCCGTTTGTCCTGAGCAGACTTCTTCATAGGTAGGATTCACACTATCTCCACCCGTATAGCCAGAAGCTACAGAGATAACACCATCTCTTTCATCAAATGGATGAACCATGCACCAAAAACAACCTCCTGCAAAAATCGCCGTTTCTTTATTTTCCATAATTTTACCTCCCTTATTTAATTAAATAAATCCGTAAAGAATTTTCGAACAGCATTCCAAGTATTTTCGCCAGTATTTTGGACATTTCGCCAAGTTTTTTCTAAGATATTGGCTTCTTCGATATCTTCTGCTACTTTTACTGGCACATAATTTCCTCTACCGGACTTTAGAATAGGTAGACGATAATCAGCTATATCGACTTGCATTTTTCCTACAACCTTGCCTGCTTTAACAGGCGCTTTAACGTGATAATTGGTCACTTCTTGATTAGCTGTAAATTGATAAACCAGTCGTGGGGCCGTATCAATAATTGGTACCACTAATTGTAAGTTTGATCCATACATTAATTGTAACTTATTAACTTTGCCATTTTCCACTTTAATGGAGTCTAGGTGAGTAGCTAATGAATTTTCTTCAATAACTGTTTCAATGCGGAAGATATTTTGGGCCCTTTCAATCAATTCTCTACTAACTTGATAAAGTTTTTCGTTTTCACTGACACCTAATACCACTACTATTAGGCGTAAATCATTCTTTTCTGTCGTTGCAACTAAATTATAACCATCTTCTTCTGATTTACTGGCAGTCAAACCATCAACATTCTCCATAGCATAAAGTGAATTAGCACTTTCAATTAGCAGATTGGGATTGGTCATTTCAAACTCATCGCTCGTATCTTCTTGAAAAAGCTTTTGATAAATCTGACTAGCTTCCATGCATTCAGGGTATTCATTAATCAGATGATAGGCTATGGTAGCAACTGTTTGAGCAGTCATTTTGTTGGTTCGCCCTTGATAAATGCTTTCAGAATCACCCACTTGATAACGATCACTCACTCCAGTCACATTTATTAAATCAAAATCTTCTTCTCCCCATTCATTTAACTGTTCTTTCATTTGCTTAAGTGTTTCTGCTTCGGATCCGGTTAATTCTTCTGCTAAGGCTAAGGCCGCTCCTCTGGCAGCATTTAAACTAACAGCTTCCATTAAATCTTTTAAGGAATAAGACAAGTCTTGTCTTAAAGGAACATTCGGCAAATTATAATCTTGACTCAAAGCGTAAACCTCGTCCGATATCCATACCTCTTGATCACTGTCCAACTGACCTTGATCAATGGCTTGATACACCCTATATAATAAAAGTAATTGACTAAAAGAACCCACTTCAACTAGCTGGTCCACTTCATGCTTATAAAGGATTTGCCCATTGAGGCCGTCTACAATATAGGCCCCCTTTACTTCCTCAAAAACAGGCATCGCGTTTACCAGATTTTCAGCTATACTTTCTTCCGGCAGAGTATCCATTTCTTGCAAGGAAGCCTCATCAGTGGGATTTGAATCTTTCGATGTAGTCACAGCATAACCATCAGTTGATAGAAAGTTATTCATAAGTAATCCTAAGACAAGTATCCTTTTAATACCGTTTATAAGCAATGTTAGGCTCCACTCCTCACTCTTTAAGCTCATTTAAAAGTTGCTTTTTCTATTATACCCAACTGAATAAAAAAAGGTAGTTCTCACTTTCCTATTAAAATAAGCTTTTCCTAATTTAGATACAGAGTTATTCAATTGTTAGCAGCTTTTAATTTTACTTGTCTTTTTTAAGTAAAAAATGATAGAAATTAATAAAAAAGTATCAAAGTCTATTGCAGTAGGCTTTGATACTTTAGTTTATCTTTATCTTGAATAGTTTGGTGCTTCCTTGGTGATATTAATGTCATGTGGGTGAGATTCAATCAGTCCTGCACCAGACATTCTTACAAATTGTGCTTCCTCACGCAATTCTTTAAGGTTAGCTGAACCGGTATAACCCATACCAGATCTTAAACCTCCAACCATTTGGAAGATAACATCTTCAACGGCACCTTTATATGCAACACGTCCTTCAATACCTTCAGGAACCATTTTGTTGGCTTCTGATTTTGATTGGAAGTAACGATCACTTGATCCTGAACGCATAGCAGCTAAAGAGCCCATGCCACGATAAGATTTGTATTTTCTACCTTGATAAATTTCCATTTCACCTGGTGATTCATCTGTTCCTGCTAACATAGAGCCGAGCATAGCCGCATGCCCACCCGCTGCAAGCGCCTTAACAATATCACCTGAATACTTAATGCCGCCATCAGCAATAATGGTCTTATCAAATTCTTTTGCTGCTGAAGCACATTCATAGATAGCAGTTAGTTGAGGAACTCCTACTCCGGCTACTACACGAGTTGTACAAATTGAACCAGGTCCGATACCCACTTTTACAATATCAACACCAATTTCAAACAAAGCGCGTGTCGCTTCGGCTGTTGCTACGTTACCAGCAATAATGGTTACATCTGGGTAAGCCTCTCTGATTTCTTTGACTTTACGAATCACGCCTTCAGAATGCCCGTGAGCGGTATCAATTACAATCGCATCAACTTGTTCTTTAATTAAGGCTTCTGCCCTTTCAAATGTATCACTAGTTATTCCAATGGCTGCCGCCACTAATAGTCTACCATGTTGATCTTTAGCAGCTTGAGGATATTGAATGACTTTCTCAATATCTTTTATAGTAATTAGACCTGAAAGACGTCCTTCATCATCTACTAGTGGTAATTTTTCAATCCGATTTTTATAAAGAATCTTTTCAGCTTCTTCTAGTGAAGTGCCAATGGCTGCTGTTACCAGATTCTCATGAGTCATGTGAGAGCCAATATTATCTTGATAATTTTCAATGAAACGCATGTCACGATTTGTAATAATACCTACAAGTGTCAAATCGTCTTCACTTTTTACAATTGGAACACCTGATATGCGGTAATGACTCATTAAATCTTCTGCTTCTTGCAATAGATTCTCAGGAGTTAAATAAAATGGGTCCAAGATAACGCCATTTTCCGAACGTTTTACTTTTCGTACTTCGTTTGCTTGATCTTCAATAGACATATTCTTATGGACAACACCTAATCCTCCCTGTCTGGCTATAGCAATCGCCATGTTCCCATCCGTTACGGTATCCATACTGGCTGATAAGATGGGAATATTTAGTTTTAAATTAGGGGCTAATTGGACTGATAAATCGACATCATTTGGTAATACCTCACTATGAGCTGGAACTAACAAGACATCATCAAATGTGTAACCTTCACGCGCAAATTTTGTTTCCCAAGATGACATTATTTTCCTCCTATATGTTTTTGATTCTCTACAAGCGATTCGACGATAATTTCCAACTAATTTAACATGTTAGTGGGAATGAAACAAGTTTTTTGCAGATGTTAGATTATGAGAAGTATTTAATGTTCGTCTTTTTATCAAACAGCATGCCCTTAAAAGAGTCCACCAACTATTTTCCACTTTCTCTTTAAGTAATAACGTAAGACCAAAGTAATTACACCCAGTATGATATAGCCCATAGGCGGTAAAATTGGGTTAATTACCGGCGGTATAAAGGCTTGACTTAACATAATTAAACCAATCCAAGCCATCATTGCAATTGTAGATGCCATGAAATAGCGCCCATAACCCTTTTGCCCTTTAGGAGCATCCAAGTCTGGTAAGACTTTTGCTGTTCGCATCATCGCATAACCACCGATAGCATAATTGAGGATAACTGTTAGGATACCCATATAGAAATTTTCTTGAACATTTGAACTCCCACTTAAACCAAATACACCCGTTATTAGGGTGAAAATAGCCCCTAACATTAACCCACCATCGACAGCAATTTGCCAATCCGGTGACTTCTCTTTTTCTTCATGCTCTTTTACTGCTTTACTAATAATAATCTGACTAGTTTCACTAGGCGTTCCATAAATATGTTTAGCAGTATGACCATCTTTTTGCCCTTCTAAAAGTGTATCTACCATTTCCAAATAAACTACTTGACAATTTGCTTGTGATATTTGTTCTTCTTTTAAGTAGCGATCAATGTCTAGCATAAATTTTAGATTACGTTTGGTTAACTGGTCCACCTTTTCTTGTGGTACCCCAGTTAATATCGAGCTTTCTTGACTTTCAACTGCCACTTGATTTTCAAGTGGTTGGCTATTTGAGACTTCTTCTACAACTTTTTCTTCTTGCTGATCTTTCATTGAATTTCCTCCTATACATTAAAGCGAAAGAGCATAATGTCTCCATCTTTAACTATATACTCCTTACCTTCTGAGCGATAGAGGCCTTTTTCTTTTACTGCTTGCTCAGAGCCATACTTCACTAAATCATCATAAGCCATGGTCTCTGCACGAATAAATCCGCGTTCAAAATCTGAGTGAATCACACCGGCTGCTTGTGGTGCCTTCATTCCTACTTTAAAAGTCCAGGCTCGAACTTCTTTTTCACCGGCTGTAAAATAAGTTCCCAAACCAAGCAATTTATAAACTGATTGAATTAAGCGGTCAAGACCTGAAGTTTTTAAACCGTAATCTTCTAAGAAACTGGTCTTTTCTTCATCATCTAGTTCTGCAATCTCTTCTTCTAAACGAGCGGAAACAGGAACAACTTCTGCGCCTTGCTGGTCAGCTAATTCACGAACTTTTGCTAAGAACGGGTTTCCTTCTGGATTGCTAACTTCTTCTTCACCTATATTGGCAACATAAAGCATTTTCTTACGTGTTAACAAGAACAAGTTATTGACGTAAGGTAATTGTTCATCGTAAAACTCCACACTATTAGCTAATTGGTTGTGTTCCAAAGCCTCTTTTAATTTTAAAAGTACTTCATGCTCAGCAACAGCCTCTTTGTCTTTAGTACGTGCTAACTTTTCAACTTTAGTAATTCGTTTTTCAATGGTTTCTAAATCTGCCAAAATCAGCTCTAAGTTAATGGTTTCAATATCTTCAATCGGATCAACTTTACCTGAAACGTGAGTAATATTAGAGTCTTCAAAACAACGCACAACGTGACAAATGGCATCTACTTGGCGGATATTGGCTAAGAATTTATTACCCAGCCCTTCCCCTTTACTCGCTCCTTTTACTATCCCTGCGATATCGGTGAATTCTATTGTAGTCGGGATGGTTTTTTTTGGTTTGACAAGGCGAGTAATCTCTGTCAAACGTTCATCAGGGACTTCCACAACCCCTACGTTAGGATCAATAGTAGCGAAAGGATAATTTGCCGCTTCCACTCCAGCTTTAGTAATTGCATTAAATAAAGTTGATTTGCCCACATTTGGTAGTCCCACAATTCCTGCTGTTAATGCCATAATTTCACTCTCTTTCTAAAGGTTTACTTCTTGATGTTTTTTAAGAATTTTTTTCATCTTCTTTTCAAAGTCACGGCGTGTCATGGTAACAATATGCTGACAATTTTCACAACGTATACGAATATCCATACCCATTCGTATAATTTGCCAGCGATTAGTTTGACAAGCATGTGGCTTTTTCATTTCTACTATATCGAACTTATCGTAAGCTTTTGGATCCATTTTGACCCTCCTATTTGTCACTATTTAAACTTGAATGTTAAGTAAGTCTAGAATTCTTGTCAAATCTGAATCGTTGACGAATTCTAATTCAATTTTTCCCTTGTTTCCTTTTGAAACAATTTTAGCGGGTGTCCCAAACTTTTCTTCCATTTGATTTTCAATTGCTAACCAAAGTGGTGATTTATTTTCGGTTCGTCCCTTTTTCGTCATTTTTGGTAATGATTGATTATATTTTTGTACTACTTCTTCTAACTGACGCACTGTAAGCTGTTCTTTAACAACTTTTTTAGCTAAATTCTCCATCTGACTCTTATCTTTTAACCCTAAAATGGTGCGTGCTTGGCCCATGGATAGTTTTTCTTCATTTACTAACTGTTTAATTGGATCTGGCAATTGAAGTAAACGAATATAATTGGCTATATAAGGGCGACTTTTCCCAATACGTTCAGCAACTTCTGCTTGCGTTAATTTTAAACGTTCCATTAGCATATCATATGCTTCTGCTTCTTCTAAAGGACTCAAATCTTCTCTTTGCAAGTTCTCTATTACAGCAATCTCAATCATTGCTTCTTCATCAAGTTCTCTAACAATTGCTGGAATGGTTGTTTTGCCTGCCAATTTAGAAGCACGTACCCTACGCTCTCCTGCAATAATTTCATATCCTTTAATAGAGGATTTTCTAATAATAATAGGTTGGAAAACACCCGTTTGACGAATCGATTCCGCTAACTCATTCAAAGCATTGAGATCAAAGTGTTTTCTAGGTTGGTAGGGATTTGGACGAATATCTTCTAATTTAATTTCGGTGACCATTTCGTGATCGTTAGGTACTTCTTCATAAGCTGAACTAAAGAGAGCTTCCATTCCACGACCTAGTCCACCTTTTTTTGGTTTATTGGCCATTATTGATCACTTCCTCTGCCAATTCTTTATACATGATGGCTCCTCTAGATTTTGGGTCATAATCAATTACTGACAAACCATAAGATGGAGCCTCTGACAAACGAATGTTTCGTGAAATTACCGTATCATATACTTTCTCTTGGAAGTATTTACGTACTTCATCAACTACTTCATAGCCCAAGTTCGTGCGCGCATCTAGCATAGTTATTAATACTCCTTCAATTCTGAATTGAGGATTTAATGACTTTTGAACTAAGCGGATTGTATTTAATAATTGACTTAAACCTTCTAAGGCATAATATTCTGCTTGAACCGGAATCAAAATTGTATCAGATGCTGTAAAGGCATTAATAGATAATTGCCCTAAGGACGGTGGACAATCTACTAAAAGATAATCATAATCTTGCTTTATTGATTCTACAGCTTCTTTTAAGCGAAATTCGCGGTCTTTAAAATTTACTAATTCAATTTCAGCAGCTGCTAAAGAAATAGTTGATGGGATAATATCTAGATTTTCTCTAGAAGTGGTTAAGATACTATCCTGAATAGGTACTCGATCGACCAGCACTTCATATAAGCTATAAGTCACATCGCCTCTTTCAATTCCTAAACCGGAAGTAGCATTTCCTTGAGAATCGGAGTCAATAACCAGTACCTTTTTCCCCATAAAGGCTAATGCTGCACCCAAATTAACAGTTGTCGTTGTTTTACCAACTCCGCCTTTTTGGTTGCCGATTGCAATCATTTTTCCCATATGCTTCCTCCTTTTATTTTATAGGCTGTTTGCTTGGCTTACCTGCTTTACGTGGATATTTATTGGGAGTATCTAATGTTTTTTCTATTAATAATAGTGTTCTCTCACCTTCATCTTCAGGCAGATAAGTTTGCACCACTTGTTCTAACTTTGCTCCTAATATTTTAATCGCCTTTTCAGCTTCTTTTAATTCCGTATTTGTTTGTTCATGGCTGCCTTTTAAAACTATAAATTTTCCACCTTTTTTTAGTAAAGGAAGACAGTACTCAGCTAAAACATTTAAAGGAGCTACTGCCCGAGCAGTCACTAAATCAAATTGTCCACGATAATTTGAATCTTGGCCCACATCTTCAGCCCTGCCATGGAGAAACTCTATTTGTTCAAGTTTTAAATTGGAACTTAAATCTTTTAAAAACTGAATACGTTTATTTAAAGAATCGATAATCGTCAGTTCAATTTCAGGATGAATAATTTTGATTGGTAAGCTTGGAAAACCTGCACCCGCTCCTACATCACACATCTTCAAATAATAGTTCGCTAAAGGTAAATGCCACAGCGGCATTAAAGAATCATAGAAGTGTTTAAGATAAACTCCTTCTTTATCAGTAATAGCTGTCAGATTAACTTTTTGATTCCATTCAATTAACCACTGATAATAAGTGGAAAACTGTAGTAGTTGATCGGGACTAATTGATAATCCTTGATCTTGCAATTTCTTTTTAAACTGATTTTCTTCCATATAATCCCTCTCATTTTAGTAATTGTGAAACAATGTTTCACAGCAACTTTACTTTACTAAAATAACTACTCAATAGCAACATCTATCCTTCAATAAATTTCGAAAGATAATTAAATTACTTAAATTTATAGTATCTGCTTTTTTCATTTTAAAAAGATCCCTTCTTAATTAGCTTGCTAATTGAGAAGAAGATCTTTATCTTTTTGGTGATTTTTAGTTGATTATTGATGAGATTCAATTTTTGCAATTTTACCCTGTTGAATATAGATTGAAAGAATGGCAATATCAGCCGGATTGACACCTGAAATTCGACTAGCCTGTCCAATGTTAGAAGGTCGAATTAATTTTAATCTTTCTCTTGCTTCAGTTGCTAAGCTATCCACTGCATCGTAATCTAGGTTTTCAGGAATTATTTTTTCTTCCATAGCTTTAACACGATCGACCTTATGGTTAGCTTTATTAATGTAGCCTGCATATTTGATTTGAATTTCAACTTGTTCTCCTACTTGTCGATTAACTTCAGTCATTAAAATAGGTAAAGCTTTAATCAATTCAAAATATTTAATTTCCGGTCTTTTTAAAAGTTCACTAGCTAAAATTCCATCTTTAAGTGGCGTTGAATTGATTCTTTCAAAATACTCTGTTAAACCCTCTGTACTTGGCTTAATACGAATAGACGCTAAGCGATCAAGTTCTGCTTTTACAGCAGCTTCTTTCGTTTTAAAATGCTGATAACGTGCTTCATCCACTAATCCAATTTTATAGGCTTTTTCTGTCAAACGGAAATCTGCATTATCATGACGTAGTAATAAACGGTATTCAGCCCGAGAAGTTAGCAAACGATAAGGTTCAGTCGTTCCTTTTGTTACAAGGTCATCAATCATAACACCAATGTAACCTTCTGAACGCGTTATAATAAAAGGGTCTTTGTCAAAAGCCTTATGGCAAGCATTGATTCCTGCAACAATTCCTTGTCCTGCTGCTTCTTCATAACCACTCGTTCCATTCATTTGACCGGCAGTGAATAAGCCAGGTAAATCTCGCACTTCTAAGGATAGCGTTAATTGATGGGGTACCACTACATCATATTCAATAGCATACCCTGCTCGCATCAATTTTGCTTCTTCTAAACCTTCTACTGAATGGAGCATCTCTAGTTGGACATCTTCTGGTAAAGAAGTTGACAAGCCTTGGACATACATTTCTTTAGTATTACGACCTTCAGGTTCGATAAACACTTGATGGCGTGGTTTGTCACTAAAACGAACTATTTTGTCTTCTATTGATGGGCAATACCTAGCCCCTACTCCTTCAACTATTCCCGAAAACATAGGTGCTTTATGCAAATTATTTCTAATTATATTATGCGTTTGACCATTGGTATGTGTCAACCAACAAGATATTTGATCTTGCAAATAATCTTTATCATCTGTCAAATAAGAAAAATGATTCGCTTTAATATCGCCAGGCTGTTCTTCTGTTTTGTCAAAATGGACTGAGTCATAATGCACTCGTGGAGGTGTTCCAGTTTTAAAACGAGTTAATTCAATCCCTAATTCCATTAAATGTTCAGACAGTTTAACAGAAGGTAGGGTGTTATTAGGACCGGAAGAATAGGCTAAATCTCCAATAATAATTTTTCCTCGTGAAGAAGTACCTGCCGTTAGAACTACAGATTTAGCACGATAAATAGCCCCCGAATTGGTAATAATACCGCGACATTGATTTTCTTCAATTAAAAGTCTTTCAACAAGTCCTTGTTTGAGGTCTAAATTATCTGTTTCTTCTAAGACTTGCTTCATTGTATTGGAGTAATGTTGCTTATCAGCTTGAGCTCTGAGTGCTTGAACTGCTGGTCCTTTACCGGTGTTTAAAAGACGCATTTGGATATAAGTCCTATCTATATTACGTCCCATTTCTCCACCCAGTGCATCAATTTCACGTACAACGACCCCCTTAGCAGGTCCACCAATTGATGGATTACATGGCATAAAGGCTACCATTTCTAGATTCATCGTAATTAAAAGTGTTTGAGCACCTAGTCGAGCTGAAGCTAAAGCTGCTTCCGAACCTGCATGCCCGGCTCCTACAACAATTACATCATATTGACCCGCTTCATATGTTTGCATTATATTTCACCTCTGTTTTTCATAAATTCAACCTGATGGTCGATTAAGTCACCCTTTTTATCATAAGCAAATTTAGCCCAAAAATAAGGTTTGTTTTCTAAGACCCATTGTAAAAAGAGATAATCCCCTTCCCAAATTGGTTTGTCCAAGACATCGTCATAATCCACCCACTCTAAAGTCCCTTCGTCACAGTCCTTTAATAGGTCTCCTTCAAAATCTGTCACTCTATAGACAAAAGAATACCAATCTCTATCATCATGGGTAAAATCTGGAAAAGTTATGAAACCTAAGGGGATTAAGCTTTTGGCCCTTAGACCCGTTTCTTCATAAATTTCACGAATTGCACACTCTTGAGGACTTTCTCCTGCTTCAAATTTTCCACCGACGCTAACCCATTTTCCTCCATGGATATCATTTTCTCTTTTATTACGGTGGAGCAATAATAACTGTTTTCCATTATCCAGATAACAAATTGTAGATAATTGTTGCATTATAGCTTTCCTACTTTCCTAAACAGAATTGACTAAATAACTTATCTAATAATTCATCTTGTACGCTATCACCTGTTATTTCGCCCAAAAGATCCCAGGCTCTAGTAAAATCTATTTGTACCAAATCAACAGGTACGTCTGCTTGACAAGCATTCACAACTTCGTCAAGCGCTTGAATTGCTTGCTTTAGTAAATTAGTATGACGTGAATTAAGTAAATAATTAATATCATTCGACTCTAAATTTCCCGTATAAAACAAATTTTCAATTCTTTCTTCTAGTAGATTTAATCCTTGATCTTTTAAGATTGAAATTGGGATGATTTCCTCTTTATTTACTACATTTGTCAACTTTGTAAAATCAATTTGACTCGGCAAATCGGTTTTATTTAATAAAATGATTCGCTTTTGATCCTTTGTCAAAGATAAAAGTTCTTTGTCAATTTCTGTCAAAGCTTCAGATTGATTTAAAATCAAAATAACTAAATCAGATTCTTCCATAATTTTACGACTTTTAGCCACACCAATTTGCTCTACCAATTCATCAGTTTGGCGAATGCCTGCTGTATCGATTAAATGTAGGGGGACTCCTTTGACATTGATGTATTCTTCAATAGTATCTCGAGTTGTTCCAGCGATATCAGTTACGATTGCTTTGTCAAATCCAGTTAAGTAATTTAGTAAACTCGACTTACCAACATTTGGTTTACCTATAATAGCTGTTCGTATTCCTTCACGGAAAAGACGGCTATTTTGAGCTTTTTTCAAAATTTGATTTATTTTATTTTTTACATATTGTGCTGTTTCTATAAGAGTTTGACTAGACATCTCTTCAACATCATCATATTCCGGATAATCAATCGTTACTTCAATTTGAGCTAAACTTTCAAGCATTTCTTGGCGCAATTGTCTAATTTGCTGAGATAGGGTTCCTTTTAATTGGTTTAGAGAAGCGTCCATAGCTTTACCTGTTTTAGCTTGAATTAAATCCATCAAAGCTTCTGCTTGTGACAAATCAATGCGACCATTTAGAAAGGCGCGCTTTGTAAATTCACCTGGTTCAGCCATGCGCGCACCTTCTAATAAACAACTTTCCAGGATTCGCTGCATAGCTACGATACCACCATGACAATTAATTTCTACTATGTCTTCACGTGTATAGGTTTTTGGTCCTTTTAAGATAGTGACCATTACTTCATCTAAGACTTTTTGATCCTTATCTACTATATGACCATAATGGATGGTATGACTTTCAACCTGACTCAAGTCTTTGCCTTTAAATATTTTTTTTATTATTGGCAAAGCATCCGGACCACTCATACGTACTATTCCAATAGCTCCCTCGCCAATTGCGGTTGAGATAGCTGCAATTGTGTCTAAAATATACATACTTAATACCCCCTTTAATCATAAAAAAAGTGCTCAACGAAAGATACCTAAGTTTTTTAGGTCATTCGAAAGCACTTTGACTGCCTGTCTATTTATCGTAGTAATTGTATCAAATCGTTATTCTTCTTGCAAGATAGGTGTGAAACTGTTTAGATAAATTATATTTAAAAGAGAGTGTCTAGCTTTTTTTTAACATAAGCTCTCCAAAACATTTGCCTTAATAAAAACACCATTCCTCTAATTAAGAATGGTGATCTTCACTTATTCTAAGGTTAATTCTTCACTACTCAAAGGCGTTTGCGTATTACTACTATCTTCTTGCTTGACCCATTTGGGATCTATTTGATGAATTCCATTAGGAGGATAAGATATGGCATTGAGTAGCATACCATTTCCAAACACTTCTAAACTCACTTGATTAACAGAGTAATAGTCAGCAATATTCACCATCATGGCAATTGCTACCGCTTTTTCACCTGCTGGATATCGGTTTAAACTAGCAACAACACCGCTTGAAAAATTGAGATGGGCAATTCCATTGGACTCATAAATATCAACCACTTGTATTTCGGGAGTAATCCATTGGTTATCGTAATAAAAGCGCTGAAAAGCTGTTGCTAGGGTATCGTTTGTTTGCCAGGCAAAGTCAACTGTCTCTTTTTGAATAAAAGGTTCTTCTGTTGAAGATTGAGGCATGTACCAATCCATTTTGCTTACTAACATTACATTATCTGTAATCGATTCTGCAAGATAATATTCCTCTTTATTTTCTTGCCATTGAGCAATAATCCCTTTATTAGCAGCAAATAGCTGATGTCTTTCGCCCTCTTCAAATTGAGTCACAACTTCAATCACTTCTTGATAGATTTGATCACCGATATTCACTTCTTTATATAAGCCGACGATTTTTGAAGGAATGTTACCGTCATATAACCATTCAGTTCCTACTTTTAAAGGAGATTGTAAAATGATTAGACCTTTTTCTAATTGATTAGCTTCTATTGAGTTTTTTAAATAATTAGTAAATCGACGCTCTTTTTCAAATTTTCCGTATAGTTCAATCACTTCAGTATTCCAACGATAGAGTTCAATGGTTTTTTCATCAGCTAGCGTCTCTCTCACTTGCATCTGTTGGCTTGTTTGATCCATATATTCAACATAGCTAGTTTTACCATTGGAAAGGATTTTTACTTGATTAGCATTATAAGGAAGAAAATTTTCTAAATTATAGTTTACATCTTCTCCTTCTTTAATCCACGAGTTAGGATCAATAACTACTTGGTCGGATGTATTGGCTTTCTTATTATTTATTTGATCTAGCTGTGTTTCTTTATTTTCTGCTTGTTTCTTCTCTATCTTCATTTGGTTTTCTTTACTCAATTTAATCATAGGTTCTTGTTTACAAGCTGATAAAGTAATAACAATTAACAAAAGCCAAAATATCTTTCTGCCAGACAGACTCAAATCCGTCACCTCCTAAAACAAGCTATATTATATCATAATTTTTATAACCTTCTAATATAATTTTACTAGTGCTTCGTTTTAAAAATAAGACCATTGATTTATTCATGATAATTTTCAATTATGACTAAACATTTATAAAAAAGGTTTGAGAGAAAAAATCCCTAAGCAAAGCTTAGGGACGTAATTAATATTATGGGACGTAATCTACCACTAAATATCGATTAGGATCTTTACCTTCAGAGTGGGTTGCAATATGCTCATATTGTCCAAGATAAGCATGAATTTGTTTGCGTTCATAAGCAGGTAACGGATCTAGGATGACTGTTTGTTTGGTAGTTAAAACTTGCTCAGCAGTTCTTTCTGCCATTTGTTCAAGTACATTTAAACGACGGTCACGGTAATCCCCAACATTTAATAAAACTGAGATTCGTTTACGATCACGTCTATGCAATAAAACCTGAACTAAAGTCTGTAAGGAATTGATAATTTTTCCATGTTTACCAATGACTAAACCTGATTTGTCCGTTTCAATATTAAAAACTAACTGATTACCTCTTAATTCGTATTCAATGTGCGATTCTGCACCATATAAACGAATAACTTCTTCGAGGTAATGGCAAGCCGCTTGATACTCTTCTTCTATTGTAGATTCACTTTGTGCAACTTCTGTTTCAGACGTTTGGTTTTCATTTGAAACTTTTTCACTCACTTTTTGCTCGACTGTTTCAGATTTTTTATCTTCTGCTTGTTTTTCAATGGAAGATTCTTTTTCTAAAACAACATTGTCAGTTTTTCTTTGATCGTGAACCTCTTCTTTAACAGGCTCACTATGTTTTTGATTATTTTGACGGATATAATCTTTAGTTTTATTTACTGTTTCTTTATGTTTTTGACCTGTTTTATCCTTATGTTCCATTCCAACTTTTTTTTCTAATTGATTGGTTAATTCTTTTAATGATAGATCAGTCTTAGCTTCAATATGAACTACTGCTTCTTGCTTACCGAAGCCAAAGAAACCTTTTTTTCCTTCACTTATAATACGGATATCGGCTTCTTCTCGACTAATTCGCAATTGTTTTAACCCTTTTTCAATAGCTAATTCGACATTTTCAGCCCTAACAGTCATATTATGATCTAACATATCATCACTCCTTTTAATTTATTTACGACTTTTAACTTTTTTCAAGGCCTTACGCAATTGACGCTCTTTTTCTTTTTCATGAGCAATGCGTTCTTGGCGTTCTTTAATCATTTTATATGGATTGTTAAAAATTAAAATAATAATTACAGTAATTAAATTCGATATAAACCAATAAAGTGAAACTGCACTAGGTAAAGCAAAAGATATAGAGAAAATCATAATTGGCATAGTTATCATCATAATTTTCATTGAAACATTTTGTTGAGGATTTGCTTTACTACTTAGGTAAGTAGATAAAAATGTGAATAGAGCCGCTAAAAGAGGGAAAATAAAGTAAGGGTCTGGTTGTCCTAAATCAACCCAAAGAAACTGTCCTTGTCTTATAAGCTCTGTTCGCGAAATCACTTGATACAAGGCCATCAAAATTGGTAATTGAATTAAAGTTGGTAAGCAACCTGCGAATTGATTAACTCCTTTTTCATCAAACAATTCTTGTTGCTCAGCTTGAAGTAACTCCATTGAGTGACGATCTTTGTGAGGGTACTTAGCTTTAATGGCTTCAATTTCCGGTTGTAACTCCATTATTTTATTTTGAGATTTCATCTGCATTAATGTCAAAGGGGTTAGCAAAAGACGAATTAAAAGGGTTAAACTAATAATACCTAAACCAAAATTATGACCCATTAAACCACTTAGCCAAACAATAAATTGAGAGAAGGGATAGAGAACAAATTGATCCAAAAGATTTGATGAATCGTTAGTAATCGGTTCATTAATATTTGCACAAGCAGATAATACCACTACAATAGCTGATAGCAGTGAAAGTTTTAAAATTTTATTTACTTTTTTATTGCTCATTACGACCTCCAGATTTTTCTAGTTTAAATAATGGTTGGATAATTTTAGCTTTCTTCATAACGTGAATAATCGATTTCTTTATTTGCTTTAAATCCTTATCACAAATATCCTTACGAGCAATCAATAGAAAATCAACTTCAGGAATAACCATATCTTCCACCTCATGCAAGGCTTGTCTTAAATAGCGTTTTATTTGATTTCTAAAAACTGCATTACCTAACTTTTTACTTACTGACAAACCGACACGAAAATGTTTTTGACCTGGTTTTGAATAGGTATAAATAACCAGTTGACGGTTTGCTGTAGAGTTTCCTTGATGAAAGACTCTTTGAAAATCCTTATCACTTTTTACTCGATATTCTTTTTTCATTAGACTATCACTCCGATGTTTTAGAGTCCTCATAATATTATATCAAAAATAAGAATAATTGGAATCTCTCTCTTTATTTTATAAAAAAAAGGCCTCACTTGGAAGCCTCAAAATTATGCAGTTAACTTTTTGCGTCCTTTTAAGCGGCGCTTGCTTAATACACGACGTCCATTTTTTGTTGACATGCGTTTACGAAAACCGTGTTCTTTACTACGTTGACGTTTTTTAGGTTGGTATGTTCTCTTAGTCATGCAATACACCTCCTTGTTGCTAAATATAAACAATACTAGAATAGTTTATAAGAATGACTCCTTTAAAGTCAAGTGTTTTTTAATATTCTATTAAATATCTCAATCGATGTAAAATCTTAACAATTGTCAACAACTTATCCACAGTTTTTAAACAAACCCTAAAAAAATAAACTTCTTTTAACAAACTAGAGGATAAAATTATCCACATTTTCTAAGCTTGTCAATAAATATTATTTTATCCACAAACTCTGTTGAAAACATTATTTAAACCTTTAAGAAAGTTGATGACATAGGAATTGTTATTTTTTTCTTTTGCACAAATCTACTTAATGTTTACTAAACTATTTTTTTATCCACACATTTAATTAACATGTGGATAACTTAAATGTGAGTATGTGGATAGAGCTTTTTACACATTCTCAACTTGTGGAAAACTCTAAATATGATACAATAATCTTAACTATATTAACTTATTCGAGGTGAAATGAATGGATGAAAAAGATCTTTTTTGGCAAGGAGTTCAAGATTATTTAAAAGAAATCCTGTCCACTTCTTCCTATCGATCCTGGGTTGAACCTTCAATCCCTACTCGAATTGGTAATCAATCAATTACGATTGCAGTTCCTAATCCGATGACTAAAAAATATTGGGAAAATCATTTGGTAAACTATATATTGCAATATAGTCGTGAACGATATGGTATTGAATATGAACCTCAATTTATAATTTATCAAAGCAAGCAAAATGAACCCATGCTTTTGAAATCGATTGATAAGCAAGGAGAGACAGATAGTCTTCCAAGCTTTTCTGACTCAAAATTAAATCCTTCTTATACCTTTGAAAACTTTGTGATTGGTGAAGATAATAAAATGGCTGCAGGAGCTGCCCTGGCAGTGAGTGATGGTCCAGGAAAAACTTACAATCCCTTTTTAATTTATGGTGGTGTAGGTTTAGGAAAAACTCATTTAATGCAAGCTATAGGTAACGATATCCTACGTAAAAACCCTTCTACTAAAATTAAATATGCAACCAGTGAATCTTTTGTTAATGATTTTATTACCAGTATTCAAAACGGTTCTCAAAAAAAATTTAGGGAAATGTATCGTGAAATAGATGTCTTATTGATCGATGATATTCAATTTTTATCGAAAAAAGATGCCACTCAAGAAGAATTTTTCCATACCTTTAACGAACTTTATAATAATAATAAACAAATTATTTTAACTTCAGACCGTTTACCAAATAATATTGATAATCTCGAGGAAAGGCTTATTTCACGATTCAAATGGGGATTATCAACCGACATTACCCCTCCTGATTTGGAAACTCGTATCGCTATCCTTAGAAAAAAGGCTGCAAATAATCGATTGGATATTGATTCTGAAACTCTCACATATATCGCTAATAATGTAGATACAAACATACGTGAATTAGAAGGAGCTTTAATGAGAGTTTTTGCCTATGCAGCTATAGAGGGCAAAGAAATTACAAGTCATTTAGCCGCAGAAGCTCTCTCTTCTATTTTTGGAGAGCAAAAAGAAAAGGTAATTGATGCCGAATCTATCATTTCTACTTGTAGTCAATTTTATAAAATATCCACTGAACAAATTAAAGGAAAGAAAAGGAACAAAGAAATCGTTACTGCTCGTCAAATTGCTATGTATCTTACACGTGAATTAACAGAACTATCTTTTCCTAAAATTGGTGAAGCTTTCGGTAATAAAAACCATACGACGGTTATCCATGCTTATGAAAAAATCTCTGAAGATCTTAAAAGTAATACTACCCTCAAACATGAAATTGCAACAATCAAACAGATGCTAGAATAAAGAATGTGGATAAGTCTACTATAAAAAATCATCTTTACACATAGTCATCAACAATGCTAAAGCCTAGTTTGTAGAACTCTTTATCACTTATACACTCTATCAACAAGCCCTACTATTATTACTTAGATATATAATAATTATTTATAAAGGAGAAAATTATGAAATTTACAATTAACCGATCTGCTTTTACTCAACAAATAAATAATGTTCAAAGAGCTATTCCTTCTAAAACAACCATTAACATTCTATATGGAATTAAATTATCTTTAGATAGTAATGGAATGACTTTAATAGGTAGCGATGCTGATATATCTATCGAAAGTCATATTTCAGTTGATGAACCCTTAGCTAATTTACAAATTGAAGAAACAGGCCAAATTGTATTACCTGCACGTTTATTAAATGAAATTATTAAAAAATTACCACAAGATGAGGTAATAGTGAGTGTAGATGATCAATTTAAAGCAACTATTCAATCTGGTAATGCAAAATTCCAAATTGTTGGTATTGATGGAAATGAGTATCCTCGTTTGCCTATTATTGACCTAGATCATCAAATTCAACTTCCAACACTTACTTTTAAAAATATGATTCATCAGACTATTTTTGCAGCTTCTAATCAAGAATCACGTCCAATTTTAACAGGACTTCACTTAATGCTAGAAAAAGATTACTTAGTGGGAGTGGCAACAGATAGCCATCGTTTAAGCCAAAGAGAAATTCCTTTAAAATTAACTGAGAATTCGCATCATTTAGAAGCAATCACTGTTCCTAAAAAAACAATGATTGAATTGGCTAGAATAGTTCCTGATAATGCTGATTTAATGATGACTATATCGAATCAACAAATTATTTTTACTTTCGAAAACATAACAATTTATTCACGCTTACTGGAGGGTAATTACCCTGCTACTGATCGGTTAATTCCTAATTCATCTGAAACAGAAATCGTCTTAAATGCGGCTGATTTTCTGCAAGCAATTGAACGGGCCTCTTTAATGTCACATGAAGGAAAAAATAATATTGTCCAATTAGATATTCAAACAGACCATATCGAGTTATTTGTAAAAGGAAATGAAATAGGGAATGTGGCAGAAGAAATTCAATTTGTTTCCTCAAATGGTGAAGAGCTTCAGATTTCATTCAACCCTGACTATATGAAAGAAGCTTTAAGATCTTTTGGCGATATAGAAATTACCATTCAATTTAATTCAGCAGTTCGTCCAATGCTTATAACACCAAGTGTAAAGAGTGAATTACCCCACAATGATTTACTGCAATTATTAACACCAGTTCGTACACATTAAAACTTTTTAGCGGGTCTAATAAACGACCTGCTTATTTTTTGCCATTATTTAGCATTTAAGCCTAATTTAACTTAAATAAGCTTTTTATACTCTGAAGGTCAAATTTATTTAAAATGGCATTTTTTCGCCAAAAATTTGAGATTTAAGCTATTTAGTAGTATAATGAATCTAATAAATTACTAATGAGGTGGCCAAATGGAACATAAAAAAGTCAAAATAGATAGTGACCATGTAACACTCGGCCAATTATTAAAAATAGTAGATTTAATATCCAGTGGTGGAATGGCTAAATGGTACTTAGGTGAATTTACTGTCTATTTAAATGGCGAATCAGAAAATCGACGAGGAAAAAAATTATATCCTGGAGACCGTGTGGAGTTTGTTCAGGATGAATTAATAGTAGATGTCGTAGATCAATAAGATAGCTTATGAAAATAAAAGAATTAAATTTAACCAATTTTAGGAACTATAAAGAGCTTTCGATTGATTTTCATGACGGTCTAACTATTTTAGCTGGTGAAAATGCCCAAGGAAAAACTAACATCCTTGAGGCCATTTTTTTGTTGTCTTTGGCTAAGAGTCATCGAACCAATCATGATCAAGAAATGATTAGTTGGGAAGAAGATTATGCAAAGATAGTCGGCCAAATAACCACTAAAAACTCTCAATTTCCTTTAGAAATCATATTAAATGATAAGGGTAAGATTGCTAAATACAATCACCTCGATCAAAAGAGACTTTCTCAATTTATAGGTAAATTAAATGTTATCCTCTTTTCTCCCGAAGACATGCAATTAGTTAAGGGGTCTCCAAGTCTAAGAAGAAAGTTTTTAGATACAGAACTCGGTCAAACCCATCCCATCTACCTACAAAATTTATTAGAATATCATCGCTTACTTAAACAAAGAAATGCTTATTTAAAGCAAGCGCGTGAAAAACATACTTATGATCCAGTTTATTTAGACATCTTAACTGATCAGCTAATTGATGCAGGAAGCCAAGTAATTAAATATCGTTTGCAATTTGTTAAAGATTTAGAAGCAATGGCTCACCCGATTCATTATGAACTTTCTAATGAAAGAGATAGCTTATCAATGGTCTATAAGTCTTCCTCTTCTAAACTTGATTATGAGAAGATTGATTTAATTAAAGATCAAATGAGTGAATTGTTCAAATTGTCTATTCAAAGGGAAATCCATCAAGGAGCTACCATATATGGACCTCATCGAGACGATTTAATTTTTAATATTAATGGAAATTCAGCTCAGCAATTTGCCTCACAAGGCCAACAACGAACAGTTGTTCTTAGTTTAAAGTTAGCTGAATTGGATTTATTTTATACAATTGATCAAGATTATCCAGTTCTTTTATTAGATGATGTTCTGTCCGAGTTAGATGATCATCGTCAATTTATTTTGATGAGTAAAATCGAAGGGAAAGTTCAAACAATTTTAACCACAGCTAGTATTGAAAATATTCATATTCAAGAGCTAAAAAATTCTTCAATAAGACATATAAGTAAAGGTAAAGTTCAATAGGAGGATACAAATGGCAGAAAATAACGACAAGAAAAATGTAACTCAACCCCAATATGATGCTGAACAAATCCAAGTATTAGAAGGATTGGAAGCTGTCCGTAAACGACCAGGAATGTATATTGGATCTACTGCGAGTACTGGATTACATCATTTAGTTTGGGAAATTGTTGATAATTCTATTGATGAAGCTTTAGCTGGCTATTGTAGTCAAATTGAAGTAGTCATAGAAGCGAATGGTTCTATTTCGGTAACAGATGATGGTCGTGGAATCCCGATCGATATTCAATCTAAAACAGGCAGACCTGCTGTTGAAACGGTTTACACCGTTTTGCATGCGGGTGGCAAGTTTGGTGGTGGCGGTTATAAAGTTTCAGGTGGTCTCCATGGTGTAGGAGCCTCTGTTGTGAATGCTTTATCAAGCGAACTATCAGTGGAGGTTTCACGTAATGGAAAAGTTCATCAAATTAAGTTTGAAAGAGGAGCTATTGTATCTGAGTTAAAGGTGGTTGGAGAAGCAACGGAAACAGGTACTAAAGTTAATTTTGTACCGGATCCGTCAATCTTTACCGAAACAACGGATTTTAAGTATGAAATATTAAATGAGCGTATCCATGAGCTAGCTTTCTTAAATAAAGGTTTACGCATTTCTTTACAAGATCGACGGATGGATCGCGAAGCTGATGATAGTTATTTATTTGATGGTGGAATTAAATCATACGTTTCTTATCTTAATGAAGACAAGGGATTAATTTTTGATGAACCTATCTATATTGAAGGTGAACAAGATGGTATTGCTGTTGAAATCGCTCTACAATATACAGATGCTTACCAATTAAATTTACTGTCTTTTGCTAATAATATTCACACTTATGAAGGAGGAACACATGAATCAGGTTTTAAAACAGCTTTAACACGGGTTATTAATGACTATGGTCGTAAAAATAACTTACTTAAAGATGGTGATGATAACTTATCTGGAGAGGATACTCGTGAAGGTCTGACAGCTGTTATTTCGGTTAAACATCCAGATCCTCAATTTGAAGGTCAAACTAAGACAAAATTAGGGAATTCTGAAGTACGAACTGTAACAGATCGCCTTTTCTCTCAACATTTTGAAACATTTTTATTGGAAAATCCTAAAGTTGCACGTTTGATTTTAGATAAAGGAATTCTAGCTTCAAAAGCACGAATGGCTGCCAAGCGAGCTAGGGAGATGACCCGTCGTAAATCCGGTTTAGAAATCGCAAACTTACCTGGTAAATTAGCGGATTGTTCTTCTAAAGACGCAGAAAAATGCGAACTATTTATTGTCGAGGGAGATTCAGCAGGTGGTTCGGCTAAACAAGGCCGTTCAAGAATGTATCAGGCTATTTTACCAATTAGAGGGAAAATCTTAAATGTTGAAAAGGCCTCAATGGAGCGTATATTGAGTAACATTGAAATTCGCTCGCTATTTACTGCCATGGGCACTGGTTTTGGAGCAGAATTTGATGTGAGCAAAGCCCGTTATCATAAACTAATCATTATGACCGATGCAGATGTCGATGGTGCGCATATTCGTACGTTATTATTAACGCTTATTTTCCGCTATATGCGTCCTTTGATTGATGCAGGCTATGTTTATATTGCACTTCCGCCACTCTATAAATTAAAAGTTGGTAAAAAAGAGATTTATTTAGATACACATGAGCAATTACTCCAATGGGAAAAAGAAAATCCAAATACTAGGTATTCATTACAAAGGTATAAGGGTCTTGGAGAAATGAATGAAGATCAACTTTGGGAAACAACGATGAATCCTGAAAATCGTCGGATGCAGCGAGTAACTGTTGATGATGCAGTAGAAGCGGATGCAGTGATGTCTATGTTGATGGGAGAAGAAGTAGAACCCCGTCGTGTCTTTATTGAAACAAATGCAGTCTATGTACGTAACTTGGATGTATAGAATTACCCTTGAAAGGAGTTAGTCATGACGGAAGATCATTTTGATGTTAGCAAACAATCTTTTGAAGAAATCAATTTACCTGATGAAATGCGTAATTCATTTTTGGACTATGCTATGTCAGTAATTGTCGCAAGAGCCCTACCAGATGTTCGTGATGGATTAAAACCTGTTCATCGTCGTATTCTATATGGTATGAATGAATTAGGTGTTACACCTGATAAACCACATAAGAAGTCAGCCAGAATTGTTGGGGATGTTATGGGTAAGTATCACCCTCACGGTGACTCTGCAATCTATGAAGCCATGGTAAGGATGGCGCAACCCTTCTCCTACCGCCAAATGTTAGTTGATGGCCACGGTAACTTTGGTTCAGTCGATGGTGATGGTGCAGCTGCAATGCGGTATACTGAAGCTAGAATGGCTAAAATCACTCTAGAAATGTTAAGAGATATTAATAAAGATACAATTGATTTCCAAGAAAATTATTCTCAAGAAGAAAAAGAACCGGTTGTATTACCAAGTCGTTTCCCTAACCTTTTAGTTAATGGAGTTTCTGGTATTGCAGTTGGTATGACAACCAATATACCACCGCATAATTTAGAAGAAGTCATTGACGCTTTACAAATTCTTATGCGTAATCCAGAAGCGACTGTGGATGAATTGATGGAAGCTTTACCGGGTCCTGATTTTCCTACTGGTGGAATTATTGTTGGAAAATCAGGTATTCGCCAAGCTTATCGGACAGGTAAAGGAAAAATCACAATTCGCGGTAAAGTTGAAATTGAATACTTTGGTAATAATCAAGACCGTGAGCGAATTATTATTAAAGAATTACCTTATGGTGTAAATAAAGCTAAATTAGTTGAAAGAATTGCTGAATTGGGTCGTGATAAGCGAATTGATGGTATCTCCTATATTGCTGATGAGTCTGGTCGTGAAGGTATGCGGATTGTAGTTGAAGCACGTCGAGACGCTTCTGCTCATGTTATTCTAAATAACTTATATAAACATACTCCTTTACAGACTAACTTTGGTATTAATATGCTAGCGATTGATTTCGGAGTTCCTAAAATACTAAATTTAAAAGAAATTCTTGAAAAATATTTAGCCCATCAAGTTGAAGTGATTACGCGACGGACTAAATTTGAAAAAGGAAAAGCAGAAGATCGGGCTCACATTTTACAAGGTCTACAAAAAGCCTTAGATGTCATTGATGAGATTATTGCTATTATTCGTTCTTCCCACGATTCAGAAACAGCTAAGCAAGAATTGATTAATCGTTTTGAATTTTCGCAAATTCAAGCACAATCTATTTTAGATATGCGATTGGTTCGCTTAACTGGATTAGAACGAGAAAAAATCGATGCCGAGCTAAAAGATTTACAAGAATTGATTGTTCGCTTGACTGAAATACTTTCTTCTCAAGAAAGAATTTATGAAATTATTCATGATGAATTAAGAGAAATACTTAAGAAATATAATGATCCAAGAAGAACTGAAATCAAATTGGGTGAAATTCAGTCTCTTGAAGATGAAGATTTAATTGATGAGGAAGATATTTTGATTGCTTTAACCACTTCTGGTTATATTAAGCGTATGACTGAAGATGAGTTCCGTGTTCAAAATCGAGGTGGTAGAGGGGTTAAAGGAATGGGAGTGAGTGACGAGGATTCCATTCAAAGCTTAGTTTCTGCCTCCACCCATGATACCCTCCTCTTTTTCACTAATTTTGGTAAGGTTTATCGCGCTAAGGGTTACGATATACCTCAATATGGAAGAACTTCGAAGGGCTTACCTATTATTAACCTCTTAAACTTAGATAAAGAAGAGTATGTAAGAGATATAGTTAATATTCGTAGAGAAGCTGATGATGAAGACACTCATCTCTTGTTTGTTACTAAAAATGGGACCGTTAAGCGTACTTTAGTAAGTGAATACTATAACATTCGTACCAATGGTTTAATTGCTATTAAATTAAGAGAAAATGATCAGTTAGTGAATGTATTAATTACTGATGGACAAAAAAATATTATCATTGGTTCTAATAATGGTTATGCCGTTAGCTTTAATGAAAATGATGTCCGTGATATGGGTCGGACAGCCTCAGGTGTCAGAGGTATGAGACTCCGTTCAGGAGATTATGTTATTGGTGCTGCTATTTTAGATGATGATAAGCAAGTTCTTGTAGTGACAGAAAATGGTTACAGTAAGCGAACTGAATCTAACCAATATGCTATTAAAAACCGAGGCGGTAAAGGTGTAAAAACATCTAATATCTCTCAAAAGAGTGGTAAATTAGCTGGTTTAGTCACTGTTGATGGTGATGAAGATTTACTAATCATGACCAATGAAGGAGTCGTCATTCGTGTTCATATCGATTCGATTTCAACCGCTTCAAGAGATACCTTGGGAGTTAAGGTTATTCGATTAGATGATGATTCTATCGTTGATAAAATTGTTGTCATTGAAAAAGATGAAGAAAATACAGAAGAAGATATGTCGGAATCTGATAATTCAATAGAAAATTCAGAGGAATAGAAAAATTAGATTGATTTCTTAAAAATAGAGTGATAAAATTATTAAATGTGAGTTAATAGCTTAATAGCTTAACTCCTTGCTCTATGGAGCCATTAGACCAAAAGGAGGTGCAGTCATGAGTCAACCAACTAAATATGAAATCCTTTATATTATTCGTCCAGATATGACCGACGAAGCAAAGAAAGAATTAATTGCTCGTTTCGATCAAATCTTAGTCGATCAAGGATCAGAAGTTGTCGAATCAAAAGACTGGGCTAAGAAACGTTTAGCATACGAGATCAACGATTATCGTGAAGGTGTTTACCACTTAATTACTTTAACCGCTGATGATGCTAAAGGGATCAACGAGTTCGATCGTCTAGCACGAATCAACCGTGATATCTTACGCCATATGATTACAAAAGTAGAAGAATAATCACTATGTTTCACGTGAAACACTTGTAGGAGGAAAATTATGAATACCGTACAATTAGTTGGGCGTTTAACCAAGGAAATTGATTTACGCTATACTTCTTCAGGAACTCCAGTTGGAAGTTTTACACTAGCTGTAAATCGCAGTTTTACCAATCAACAAGGTGAGCGTGAAGCAGATTTTATTAATTGTGTGATTTGGCGTAAAGCTGCTGAGAATTTAGCTAACTTTACCCGTAAAGGTTCTCAAATTGGAGTCGAAGGTCGTATCCAAACAAGAAGTTATGATAATCAACAAGGACAGAGAGTATATGTTACTGAAGTTATTGTAAGTAACTTTCACTTATTAGAACCAAAATCAGTGACTGAACAACGTCCAGTTTCCGATGGTAATCAATCATACAAACAACCAAATCAAACGAATCAGTTTAAAGCTCAACCAAATCAAACGAATAGTAATGATTTTAGTTTTAATCAAGACTTCAGTCAAAATAGTAATCCATTTGGTGACAGTCAGAAGGTGGATATTTCTGAAGATGATCTACCATTTTAGAATAATGTAGAGGAGGAAAATGCATGGCACAACGTCGTGGAGGAAGACGTAGAAAAAAAGTTTGTCATTTCTGCGCTAATCATATCGATTATATTGATTACAAAGATACAGATCTTTTAAAAAGATTTATTTCAGAAAAAGGCAAAATTTTACCTCGTCGTGTAACAGGTACTTGCGCAAAGCATCAACGTACATTGACTAATGCAATTAAACGCGCACGGATCATGGCTTTATTACCATTTACCGTTCAAGAATAATATTTGACCACCCTTTGGGTGGTTTTTTTGTTTCACGTGAAACATTAAGTAATTAATTAGTAGATAGAACATTTCACTTAAATATGATAAAATAAGTGATATTAATACTACGAGGTGTACTGTGTTTAAAAAAATAAAACTAAAAGAATTTTTTGATTACTTCCATTCGCTTCAAATTTCTTGGCAGATTTATTCTATTTTATTAATTTATATAGTTTTAATTGGAGTAGCCTTTAAATTAGAGTGGCGTATAGGTGTATTATTACTAATTTTCCTTAGTATCATCATTCTATTTTTTACCTTTAATATTAAAGGTTTTATTAAGGATTTAACGAAGATGGCGAGTCATATGTCAGAAAATGCTTCTTTAGCGCAAGAATATGCCCTATATAATGCTCCAATAGGAGTAATACTCTATGATCAAGAAGAAAGAGTAACGTGGACTAACCCAGCTATTAAGAAGATTTTTGAACAGGATATTATTGGTGAAAAAATTGAAAAAGTGGATGGGAAATTGACACAAATTCTTGGACAAAGTAATATGAGTCAATGGCAAGAAGTGTCTTTAACTAATGGTTATTACCGAGCCTTACATCATCATGAATATAAAGCACTTTATCTTTATGACATTACACAAGATATCGAAATTCAAAAAGTAATCGGTGAATCCATTCTAGTAATGGGATCTTTATTATTAGATGATTTTGATGATCTCATTTATGCGATGGATGATGAAGCAAGTGCAAAATTTGAATCTGATTTAATCAGTCGTCTTAATCGCTGGGCAGATCATTATCAAATTTACTTAAAGCAAACTGATGAAGATCAGTTTCTACTTTTGTTGAATGAGAGTTCTTTAAATGAACTCGAAAAAGAAAAGTTTGAATCCATTGAAGCTATTAAAGAGTATTATACCAGTCGAAAAATTCCTATATCGCTTTCTCTCGCTTTTTCTTATAGTCGAAATACTCAACAAAATATAATTGAAGTTTCTAAGCAGGTTAAATCCAACCTAGACTTAGCACTAGGTCGTGGCGGAGACCAAGTTGTCATTCGTGAAATAGAAGGAAAAGCAAGGTTCTATGGCGCAAAGACTAGTTTTACAGAAAACCGTTCGGATATACGCAGTAAAATGTTTTTCCAGGCGCTTAAAAGTACGGTATTGACTTATGATCGAATTTTAATTAGTGGACATCAGTCACCAGACTTAGATTCAATTGGTTCAGCCTTAGCTGTCAGACAAATTGTAAAATCTTTTGATCGCCAAGCCAAAATTCTGATTGATAGAGATGAACTCAACCAAGATATAAAAGGGATTATTAATAATGAGTACTTCGAGAAGTCTGATGAAGAAGTTTTCATTGAAGAAGCAGATTTAGATAACTACTTAAATGAAAAAACTCTACTAATTTTGGTAGACCATCATCGAGCGATGATTTCACAAGCTGAGTCTATCTTTTTTGACTACGATATTGTTATCATTGATCACCATCGCCAGGCAGAAGAATTCCCCAAAAATTGTGTGCTAAGTTATTTAGAACCTTCGGCTTCATCAGCGGTCGAATTACTCACGGAATACTTTAGTGTGATGGATGAAAAGGAAAATGCAATTGATGAAATGCTTGCAACAGTTATGCTAGCTGGTATAATTATTGATACCAATCAATTTTCTTTAAGGACCGGGTCGAGAACTTTTGAAGCAGCGGCATATTTAAAGTCTATGGGTGCAGATAATATAAAAATTAAGCATCTGTTAAAAGAAAGTTTAGAAAGCATTAAAATTAAAAATCGCTTGATTGAGAATACTGAAATAATCGATAAGGTCTTTGCGGTAACAGTAACGGATGAAGATATAGTAGTGGACAATGTCTTAGCTTCTCAAACAGCTGATGATTTGTTAGGAATTGATCAAATTGAAGCTTCATTTGTTATTTATAAACGCCATGAGAACGAAATAGGTATTTCAGCTAGAAGCTTGGGTAAAATAAATGTCCAAGTTATTATGGAAAAGCTTGGAGGTGGAGGTCATTTATCTAACGCAGCAACACAGATAAAAGACCAAACAATCCAAGAAGTAGAAGAACAATTAATTAAGGTAATTAATGTTAAGGAGGACTAAAAATGAAAGTCATTTTGTTAGAAGATGTTCGTAAGCAAGGTAAAAAGGGTCAGATTATAAATGTTTCAGATGGTTATGCTAATAATTACTTAATTAAAAATGGTTTAGCAAAAGTAGCTGATGCTAAAGCAATGAGTGAATTCAAAGCACAAAAGAAAGCTCAAGCAAAGTTGGAAGCGGAAGCATTGCAAGAGGCAAAAGATTTAAAAGTACAAATTGAAAAAGAAGAAACCATCGTTATCATTTCAGCTAAATCAGGTGAAGATGGTCGTTTATTTGGAACCATCCCTTCTAAACAAATAGCACAAGAATTAAAGAAACAATACGACATAGAAGTAGATAAACGTAAAATTGAGTTAGAAAATAACCTTTCATCCTTAGGTTTCCACAATGTTCCGGTTAAATTGCACACCGAAGTAATAGCAACTATTCGTGTAAAAGTCGAAGCAGTTTAGATAAAATATAAAGAGGTGAGACGATGGATATTTCGCAAATGAATCAGATGCAAGCACCTCAAAATATTGAAGCAGAAAGATCTGTCTTAGGTGGTCTTTTATTAGATCCAAAGAAATTAGCAACTGTTCAAACACTTTTACAAGAGCAGGACTTTTATAAAGTAGCCCATCAGCAAATTTTTGCAGCTATGGAGAGAGTTTTTGATCGCGACAATACCTTAGACCATTTGATGTTAAAGAATCAATTAGATGCTTTGGATCAACTAGAAAATGTCGGAGGCTATGAATATATTGTTGAACTAACAGGTTTCACTCCGACCACTGCTAATATTGAAAATTATGCCAGAATTGTTAAAGAAAAATCTATATTGCGACAACTCATTCATGCATCATCGAAAATTTCTCAAGTTGCTTATGATGAAGAAAATGCAATAGAAGAGATCATCGATCAAAGTGAAAAGTTAATTTTATCAATAGGAGAAGGCTCTCAGAGTAATAGACCTCAAATGATGAGGCAATTGATAGCCGAGGCTTTTGATAATATCGTAAAATTAGCAGAGGAAAAACGTGATGTTGTTGGTCTTCCTACTGGTTATCATGAGCTGGACAAATTAACTAGTGGTTTTCAACCCGATCAGTTAGTTATTATTGCCGCTAGACCTTCTGTTGGTAAAACAGCATTTGCCTTAAATATAGCACAGAATGTCGCAACTAAATCTAAGGTTCCAGTTGTAATTTTCTCCTTAGAGATGGGTGCATTAGACATGGTATATCGGATGATTTGTGCAGAAGGAAGTATACATGCATCGAATCTACGAACAGGGCAATTGACGGATGATGAATGGAAAAGTTTCACGGTAGCAACTGATATATTAAGAGAAGCTCCTATTTATATTGATGACTCAGCTGGTATACGTGTTTCAGAAATTAGGGCTAAGTGTCGTCGTCTAAAACAAGAAAATCCTGATTTAGGTTTAATCGTCATTGACTATTTACAACTTATTGATGGAAATGGAAGAGAAAACCGCCAACAAGAAGTCTCAGAAATTTCGCGTCAGTTAAAGAAACTTTCTAAGGAATTATCGGTTCCAGTAATTGCCTTATCACAACTTTCTCGTGGTCTGGAACAAAGGCAAAATAAGCGACCTATTTTAAGTGATATTCGCGAGTCGGGTTCAATTGAACAAGATGCAGATATTGTCGCTTTTCTTTACCGTGAGGATTATCACCAGCAAAATGGTGATACAGACGAAGGACACAAGGACGATTTACCAGATAATACGGTAGAAGTAATTATTGCTAAAAATAGAGCAGGTGCAAGAGATACTGTCAAACTACTTTTTAAAAAAGAGTATAATAAGTTTTCAAGTTTATCCTATCAAAAAGAACCTTTTACTGTATAATATAGTAAAAGGTTCTTTTGTTATTTGACAAAGAGTAGTGATTTGAAAGATAGAATACGAGGAGATAATATGGAAGAATATTTAACAGCCCAGGAATTTGCTGATGAATTAGAAGTTACTCGACAATTGATCTATTATCATGCAAAAAAGATTCCTAATGAGGAGAAAGTGTATAATGAAGAAAACAGATTGGTTTTTACAAAAGAACAGCAAAAGCTATTAAAATCTTTTATGACAGATACATTTGACACTCAAATAGAAGAAACAGTCAAAGCCAAAGCCGAAAATAAAAATGAAGTGACAAAAGAAAAAAGTCAGAATTATGAAGAAAGTATAAAAGATAAACCAGGTGAGGAAAATACTGAATCCCTAGATCATTTGACAGAACTCAAGCGTGATTTTTCTTATGATCCTGAACTGGCGAAGCAAATCTCAATTGTCCTTGAAAATGAACGTGACTCAAAAAACGAAAAGTCAAGTGAAAACGAAGAAGTAAAAGAAAAAGGCTCTTCAAATACTATAAAAAAAAATCTGATGTCAGATGATACGGATCTAAAAAAACAGCAACAAGCCATTAGAACTTATATTGAAAAGACTGTCAAAGAACAACTGAAAGAAAAATGGTTGAAGGATGAAAAAGAAAGAAATGTTCTTATTAATGAACTAAAAGAAAAAAATAAACAAATTAATGATTTACTGCAATTAGTCGACCAGCAACAGCAGCTAATGCTCTTGACAGAAAAGAAGAATAATCATTTAATAGAGACTATTGAACATCTGGGAATAGAAGATAAAGTAGCTCAATCGATGAAAGTCTCTTCGGATGAAGATGATGAACAAAACGAATCAATTAAGTCAAAGTCATGGTTGCAAAGGTTATTTAGCTAATTTTACTCGCAGTAAGAAATTTAGGAGGATTTTATGAATTTAGAGGAAGTAGTGATTGTTTCAGCAAATCGAACAGCTATAGGAAGATTTGGCGGCAGTTTGAAAGATGTTTCGGCAGTGGAAATGACTAGTCAGTTACTCAAAAGGATGCTTGATAATATCACTCTCGATCCTTCTTTAGTTGATGAAGTTTTCATGGGAAATGTCTTGTCCGCAGGTTTAGGTCAAAACGTTGCTCGTCAAATAGCTATTCAATCTGGTATTAGTTTCAAAACACCTGCTACAACTATCAATCAAGTTTGCGGATCCGGAATGAAAGCTGTTATGTTAGCTAGCCAGTCTATTATGACAGGTGAAAATGAAATTGTGGTGGCGGGGGGTTGTGAAAATATGAGTCAAGCCCCTCATATTCTTTCCAATCATCGCTGGGGCTCCAAGCTAGGCAATGATAGGGTAGTGGATACTTTAGTTTTTGATGGTTTGACTGATGCTTTTGAAGGTTATCACATGGGAGTAACCGCTGAAAACTTGGCTGAAAAATATCAAATCAGTCGCGAAGAACAAGATGAATTTGCGTTAAGCAGTCAAAAGAAAGCTGAAAAAGCTTATTCTTCTGGTCGGTTTAAGCAAGAAATTATTCCTATTGTCCAAATGAAGCGTGGTCAAGAAGTTGTTTTTGAAGAGGATGAAAATATTCGCATGGGACAAACTCTTGCCGACTTAGAAAAATTGAAGCCAGTTTTTAAAGAGAATGGGACTGTGACTGCAGGCAATTCCTCAACTATTAATGATGGTGCTGCTGTCTTACTCCTAATGTCTAAGCGTAAAGCGAAAGAGTTAGGACTAGAAATAATGGCTAGTATTCGTTCAATAGGTAAAGCAGGCGTTGAACCCTCTTTAATGGGAACAGGACCTATTCCAGCTACTCAAAATGCTTTAAATAATGTCGGTTTAACCATTGAAGATATGGATTTAATCGAAGGAAATGAAGCATTCGCAGTCCAATCTTTAGTAGTCAATCGAGAATTAGGAATTAAGGACGAAATCATTAATGTTAATGGAGGAGCTATTGCTTTAGGGCATCCAATTGGCTGTAGTGGAGCGAGAATTCTTGTCACCCTGATTCACGAAATGAAGATACGTAATGTGGAAAGAGGATTAGCGACCTTATGTATAGGTGGCGGACAAGGAAATGCTGTCATAATAGAAAGAACGCGAGCATAATTTTATAAAAAATAAAGGGGCTGGGACAAAAGCCTTGAATAATTAAAGAAAGTCCGGTCAACGAGACAATCGTTAATCGGACTTTTTCTTTAAAAATATAAACAAAGAAAGCTTTTATTGTTGTAATAGTAGTAATCACAAAACCATTGTGGAGGGTTTTCTACGTAGCAACAGTATACTATGAATTAAAATTGCTTGTCACTGAAAATGGATTGTTTATTCCCTGAAAATTACAGTGTTTAGGTGAATTCATGAGATAGTCGAACAGATTCAACCTGAGATTCAGCAGGCCATGTCTTTCGATCAAGCCGACACCTTCCTGGAAGCCCTCGTTACGATTGAGAAGCGTTTGTAAACGTAAAAGAAAAAGCGAAGTTAGATTTTACTCGCCACTCCCTTTGCGATAAAGATAAGGTGAAGATCGAAGTCAAGCTGATATTTGTGGTCAATAATCTACGTAAATACGCAAAGTAGCGAGCCTAGATTGGAAAGTCACTTTCCAATCTAGGCTCGCTGAAAATTTTGAGGCGGCTGAGAAGCCCTTTTGTTCCAGCCGCTTTAATTTATTCATAGGGTTCAACATGAATGTCGATATCTTTAATTTGAAATTGATCTTGTAAGATAGCTTCGATTTCTTCTGTAATACAATGTGATTGATAGACGGACATACTCGGATCTAAAGCAATGGTAACATCTAAATAGATCTGTTGTGTAGCCATTCTTGCGCGAATGGAATTAATAGCAATCACATCAGGGTGGGAGAGAATACATTTTTCATAAATTAATAATGTTTCAGGGTCAAATCCATCTGATAAAGTAAAAGTCGATTCTTTAAAGACTTCAAAGGCAGACAGTATAATAATAATGCCCACTGTAATTGAAAGAAACGTATCGATAATAGGAAAGCCCCAGCTGACACATAAACTTCCGATAAGAGTTGCTATTGAAATAAGTAAGTCACCTTGCATATCCTTAGCAGTAGCTTTTAAACCGACAGAATTTGATTGGGTGGCTAATTTTTTTAAATAGGACTTCGTTAAAGTCAGAATTACGATTGAAAGAAGTGTAGTAAGAAGAACTTGTTGGCTTGTTTGTGAATAGTCTTTGGAAAAAAGTTGACTCATTCCTGAAAGAATTACTTGAAAGCCAATTGTGAACATTAGCAAAGAGACAATGAAACTGGATATAATTTCGTATTTTTCATGTCCAAATTTATGGTTATGATCAGCAGGCTTCTTTGCTAAATATAATCCAATCCACACAGCAGAAGAGGCAATAATGTCTGATAAGTTATTCAGACCATCAGCTTGTAAAGAATTTGCTTTAAAGATTGAAGCGGTAGTTAACTTGATTGTTGTCAGTAATAAATAAACTGTAATTCCAATCACTGCACCTTTGGAAGCGAGTTTGTAATTATTCATAAAGATTGAAAACTCCTAACGGTTTATTTCTATGAAATTAAATTTAATCATTATAAAAAGACCAGTAGTTTAATCCTTCATCTAGCAAAATTTGCTCATTAATGGGCTGGAAACTATACATTTTTTCAGGATTATCATTGGGATCATTGACATAGACATAGCCAGGTTCATAGCCACGAATTACGATAATGTGACCTACATCGGTAAAGAAACCAGGTTTGACAGATGCAATTACCACTTGGCCTTTTTGGACAGCTTCCATAGCAGAGTAAAAATTATTACCATGATTATAAAAATTAAATCCGTGATCGGTTGCATAATCTGAAAATATAGTCCAGGAGGTACCCTCATTTTCGAAAAAATAATCGTGACCGGACCATTCAAGCACTTCTTCTGGCTCAACCAATCGGTTGGATAGATAAGAATATACCATGGCTAAAGATACGATTGCACAACCATTGTCACCTAAAGTATCTTGTTGACTAGCGCCATAATCGATGTCTGAATAAAGGGGTGACTTTTGTAAAATTAATGGAACATCCATTTGTAAATAAGAGTTTTTACTAGCGAAGGAAGGCTGATCAGGGAGAAAGAGGGTTCCTTCTCTTTCAATACTCATCTGGTTCTCATTGATGGCTTGTACAATATCTTGTTGAGCACTCATAATATTTCCTTGATAATCTGTTCTTATAATATCAGCAATCGATTCTTGAACATCTTGAATGGAAGCTGTTTTGGAACCATATTTATTTAATTCAAGGGCCAGCATTTTTTCTTCTTCTGTAGCTGTTTCTTCATTAATGGTTTCATTTTTTACACTCGGTAATTTTTTTTTAATTAGTGCTTGATTGGATGTTGTAACTTTCTCTGGACTGGTATTTTCTTTTGTAGAAAGATGGTTTAAGTAGAAAGTTAAGCTTAGACTTAATAGGATGGTTATAAGGGATAAGAAGGCTGCAAGACGATTTATTTTGTCTTGAAATGAATGCATGGTTTTCCTCCTCAATGGAGCATTACTCCGTAAATTCTTGTTTATGATAGCATAAATTATAAGGGAAACCTATCGAAAAACAAAACTAAAAAATTTGTAATCATATCGCAATTCGGTAAATTTAAATTCTAAATGAGAATCTCTAAGAGCTTATTTGTGACTATTTTTAAGTCCTGTGTTTTAATGGAAGAGTATATAAAGGAGAGAGTACAGTGGAAAAAAATAACTTATTGATGCAGTATTTTGAATGGTATCTGCCTAATGAAGGAAAACATTGGATAAACTTACAAAATGATGTAGATCACTTGTATGAAATAGGTGTGGATCATATCTGGCTTCCTCCTTTTTGTAAAGCCACTTCTATTAATGATGTGGGGTATGGAGTCTATGATCTTTGGGATTTGGGCGAGTTTGATCAAGCAGGAAATGTGCGCACTAAGTATGGTAAAAAGGAAGACTTATTGAAGGCTATTCAATTACTCAAACAAAAAGATATTCTACCAATTGCTGATCTTGTGATTAATCATAAGGCTTATGCAGATGGTAAAGAAAAATTTCATGTGATGAAAGTGAATCCTGAAAACCGTCAAGAAATGATTTCTGATCCTTATGAAATTGAAGGTTGGACCCATTTCTATTTTCCAGGTAGAGCGAATAAATACTCAGATTTTGAATGGCACTGGTACCATTTTAGTGGCATTGATTATGATGCGACTAATAATGAAGAGGGTGTTTATTTAATTTTAGGCGACGAAAAAGGTTGGGCTGATGATCAATCGGTAGATAGTACCTATGGTAATTATGACTATCTGATGTTTGCTGATATTGATTTTTCTCATCCTGAAGTAAACGAACATATCAAACAGTGGTTAAAATGGATGGTGAATGAAACGGGAGTTAAAGGTTTACGCTTCGATGCATTAAAACATATTGATTCTCACTATATAAAAGAACTCTGTGAAGAAATTAATTTTACACAAGGTGATGATTTTTATTTAATTGGTGAATATTGGAATCCTGATCTTGAAAAAAAATTAGATTATTTAGAATCGATTAATTATCAGTTAGATCTCTTTGATGTAGGCTTACATATGAATTTATACCAAGCCAGTCAAGCGGGTAATCAGTATGATTTAAGTAAAATTTTTGCAGGAAGCTTAGTTAAGGACAATCCATTAGTCAGTGTAACATTTGTTAATAATCACGACACACAACTAGGACAATCTCTTGAGTCTCAAGTCGAAGAATGGTTTATACAACATGCCTATGCTTTAATTCTTTTGCGTCAGCAAGGACTTCCTACTCTCTTTTATGGCGATTATTATGGAGTACAAAATGGAGAGAAGTCCCCATCCTATCAAGAGCAAATCGATCCTTTACTACACTTGCGAAAATATCATACTTACGGAGAGCAAGTGGATTACTTTGACCATCGAAATACCGTAGGCTGGACTTGTCTAGGAACACAAGAACATCCCTACGGGATAGCAGTAGTGATGACTAATAGTGAGGCAGGTTTTAAAGAGATGAGTATGGGTGAATTGAATGCAGGAGCTATTTATGTTGATTATCTAAATAATCACTCAGGCAAAGTAGAATTAGATGAGCAAGGAAAAGGATTTTTCCCAGTTAATCAAGCCTCAGTATCTGTTTGGATTGATGAAAAAGCTATATGGGACTAGTGAAATAAGATAAATATAAAACTATTAAAGATAGATATATCTAAAAGAATCACGTATAATATTATTAAGCGTTTTCATATAAACGGCTTATTTAGCATGGGAATGAAAGGATGTGAATAAAATGGAAAAGAAAAATCGGGGCTTTGAAGTTATCCGTTCGTATAAGGATAAAGCGATTCGAATTCCTCAACGGCAAACCAAGTACTCAGCTGGCTATGACATTGAAGCTGCCGAAACGGTTGTACTTCCTTCCTTTTGGAAACAGTCTGTTTATTATTTAATACATAATACCTTTTTAATGATTAAGGGTCAGGAAACCATGAAGGAAGATGACTTATGGCAGGCTACTTTAGTTCCAACGGGTTTAAAGGCCTACATGATGGAAAACGAATATTTGAAGATTGTTAATCGCTCGTCGGGAAGTTATAAGCACCAAACAACCCTACCTAATGGTATTGGTATTATTGATCGAGATTATTATAATAATGAAAAAAATGAAGGACATATATATATTCAACTTATTAATTATGGCTTGAAGGATCGAACCATTCATAAGGGTGAAAGGATTGCTCAAGGAATTTTTTCTAAATTTCTACAAGTAGATGACGATCAAGTAGTTAATAGTGATCGACAGGGTGGTTTTGGGTCATCTGGTTAAGGGAGGGATTAAATGGCAAAAAATAAGGTAATGTATGAGTGTTTAGCTTGTGGCTATGAGTCACCTAAGTGGTTAGGAAAATGTCCAAATTGTGGCAGTTGGAATCAAATGGAAGAACAATTGGTCCCTACAACCACTACTTCAACTACTTTGACTCATACATCACAATCAATGGTCGGCAAAGCCACTCAATTGGATCAAATTCCAAGTCAAGTTGAAGAAAGAATTAATACAAAAATGGGAGAGTTCGATCGAGTATTAGGCGGGGGAATTGTTCCAGGTGGTTTAGTTTTAATTGGAGGCGATCCTGGAATTGGGAAATCGACTTTATTACTTCAGGTATCCATTCGCTTGGCTAATTTGAAACAGCGGGTCCTTTATGTTTCTGGTGAAGAAAGTTTAACCCAAATTAAACTCAGAGCTGAAAGACTGGCATTAAGTGGTAAAGATTTTTATTTATTATCTG
This sequence comes from Facklamia sp. P12945, assembly GCF_050409485.1. Lineage (NCBI taxonomy): Bacteria > Bacillati > Bacillota > Bacilli > Lactobacillales > Aerococcaceae > Facklamia > Facklamia sp. P12945. The sequence goes on along the minus strand of NZ_JBNUPJ010000016.1, from coordinate 12,920 downwards.
ATACGGACTTGGGTAATATTGTGACTCAAATTCAAGAAGTGAATCCTGAAATCGTAGTCATCGATTCTATTCAAACGATGGCATCACCAGACAATCAAGGCTTAGTGGGATCTGTTTCTCAGTTACGGGCAGCGACTAATATTTTGATGCGAATAGCCAAAGACCATAAAATTGCTATTTTTATAGTTGGCCATGTAACTAAAGAAGGCAATATAGCGGGACCTAGAATGTTGGAACATATGGTAGATGCGGTTTTATACTTTGAAGGTGAAAAACATAATCGCTTCAGAATCTTAAGGGCTGTAAAAAACCGATACGGATCTACCAATGAGATTGGCGTCTTTGAAATGATTGATACAGGTTTAGTAGAAGTAACTAACCCCTCAGAGTTATTCTTAGAGGAGAGGATAGAAGGTGCTACCGGATCCACAGTTGTTGCTGCCATGGAAGGGACGCGAACGGTATTAGCTGAAATCCAATCATTAATGACTCCGACGGTGTTTGGTAACGCCAAACGCACCGCATCAGGAATAGAGTACCAACGTATATCGCTCTTATTAGCAGTCATGGAGAAACATTGTGGTCTTTTAGTTCAAAACCAAGATGCTTTTTTTAAAACGACTGGAGGGGTTCGCTTAGATGAACCCGCCATTGATTTAGCCATAGCTGTAAGTATTGCTTCTAGCTATTGGAATCGAGAAGTGAGAGTAGATGATGTCTTTATTGGTGAGATTGGTCTAACTGGAGAAATTAGAAGAGTCAATCAGATTGAAGAACGAATTAAGGAAGCAAGTAAACTAGGCTTTAAGCGTGTTTTTATCCCTTATAATAATCAATCGCATCTAAAACAACTGGACCTATCGATTGAAGTCATCCCAGTTAAAACGATCAAACAAGCTATTTCAATCGTTTTTCCTAAATAATTGAAAATTCTTACAAAGGAGGTGAAAAAATGATAAAAAAAATGACGATTAGTGTATCAATGATTGTTGGCTTAAGTTTTGGCTATACTTTAGGAGCAGAAATTTGGCGTAGTCTTCGCTTATACCATCAATTATTAATCAATCCTTTTGTGAATAGTATGATTTTCGGACTTATTTTTATGTTATTAGGTATTTTACTTGCGCCGCTTTTTGAACAATTAATTCATAAATTACTATCTATTTTGGAAAAGCAGTCAACGCCAAATCTGTTATTCGGTGCTTTAGGCATTTTATTAGGACTATTAATCGGTTATTTACTTTCGTTGCCGATTGGGTCTTTAGATATCCCTTTCTTATCGAGTACAATGCCGCTTGTTCTGACTGTTTTAGGGGGAATGATTGGTTATCAAATGATGATCAATCGCCGAGATGAAGTCTTACATCTCTTTACAAAATCTGGCCAAAAACTACAATCTGCTTCTTTTGAATTGAATAAAAAACCTAAACAAAGCGAAGTCAAAGCAGGTCAAAGATTGAAGATATTAGACACTAGTGTAATTATTGATGGAAGAATAGCAGAAGTGGTTCAAACAGGCTTTATAGAAGGAAGTTTATTAGTTCCAAAATTTGTCTTATCTGAATTGCAACATATTGCAGATGCTTCTGATTCTTTAAAAAGGGCAAAAGGTAGACGTGGGTTAGATATTCTAAACCTTTTACAAAAGTCTTCCAAAATAAATATTGATTTTTTTGAAGGAGACTATGCGGATATCGAAGAAGTCGATGCGAAATTAGTAAGGCTAGCTAAAGATTTAAATGCGATCTTGGTAACCAATGATTACAATTTAAATAAAGTTTCAGAATTTCAAAATGTTCCTGTCTTGAACATTAATGAGTTAGCCAATGCGGTAAAACCAGAAGTGTTACCTGGTGAGGAAATGCAAGTTCAAATTATAAAAGCAGGAACCGAACGCCGCCAAGGGGTGGCCTATCTTGATGATGGCACCATGGTAGTGGTTGAGGATGGCCAAAATTATATTAATAAGCATTTAAATGTAGTAGTTACTTCATCTTTGCAAACAGCTGCTGGTAGAATGATTTTTGCTAAAATTTTTGAAAATTAAGAGCATTTGAATCTCATTAGATGAAGGAGTACAATAGCTTTTGTAGACTAGATGGAATTAAAGGAGAAATACAATGAGCGATAAAATTCGTGTGCGTTATGCACCAAGCCCTACGGGCGATTTACACATTGGGAATGCGAGAACAGCTTTGTTTAATTATCTATATGCACGTTCACAAGATGGAACGTTTATCATTCGGACAGAAGATACAGATACAAAACGTAATCTAGAACATGGTGAACAAAGCCAATTAGACAATCTAACTTGGCTAGGTATTGATTGGGACGAATCCCCGGTTAATCCTGGTGAATATGGTCCTTACAGACAATCAGAGCGTTTGCATATCTATCAACCCTTGATTGATGACTTATTAGCTCGTGACTTGGCTTATAAATGCTATATGACTGAAGAAGAGTTAGAAGCAGAAAGAGAAGAACAAAAGGCTCGTGGAGAAATGCCTCATTATGGGGGAAAACATGCCCACTTAACCAAGGAAGAACAAGAAACTTTTGAAGCTGAGGGCCGTCAGCCTGTTGTTCGTTTTAGAGTACCAGCAAATGTTACTTATCAATTTGATGATATAGTAAAAGGGCCTGTAAGCTTTGAATCGAAAAATATTTCAGGCGATTGGGTAATTCAAAAGAGAGACGGTATGCCTACTTATAACTTTGCTGTAACTGTGGATGATCATATGATGAAGATCACTCATGTTTTACGTGGAGATGACCATATTGCGAACACCCCTAAACAAATGATGATTTATGATGCTTTTGATTGGGAATATCCAGAATTTGGTCATATGACATTAATTATTAATGCCGAAACTAATAAAAAGTTATCTAAACGTGATGGTGGAATCCTACAATTTATTGAGCAATACCGTAACTTAGGTTATTTACCAGAGGCTTTGTTTAACTTTATTGCCTTATTAGGTTGGTCACCAAAAGGTGAAGAAGAAATCTTCTCGCCACAAGAGTTAGTGGAACAATTTGACCCAGAACGTCTATCAACTTCTCCTGCTTCATTTGATAAGAAGAAATTAGAATGGATTAACAACACTTACATGAAAGCAGCAGATCTTGAGACAGTGGTAGACTATGCATTACCTCATTTACAAAAAGCAGGAAAAGTAAGTGCTGATCCTAATGCAGAAGAATTAGCCTGGGTTAAAAAGCTAGTTAGCTTATACCATGAGCAAATTTCTTATGGTGCTGAGATTGTTGAAGCATCTAGCTTATTCTTCAATGATAAGTTAGAGCTGAGTGAGGAAGCAAAAGAAATTATGCAAGCTGAGAGTGCTTCAACAGTCGTTCAAGCTATGCAAAGCAAATTACAGGCTTTGTCAGATGAAGATTTTGTAGCTAGCAATATCAAACCATTGACTAAGGAAATTCAAAAGGAAACTGGTATTAAAGGGAAAACCCTCTTTATGCCAATCCGAATTGCGGTTTCTGGTCAAATGCATGGTCCAGAATTGCCGGATATGATTGAAGTACTAGGCAAGAAAAAAGCCTTAGACCATATTCAGCAAGTTTTATCGCTTTAGTGAATACAAAGTGGAAACCGATGGTTTCCACTTTTGTTTGAGAGCTTTTTCTTGAGCTTTAAATAATGGAATGTCATAATAAATATGCACAAATTTGAAGGAGGCTACTTATGTATTTCGTAGATAATGAGAATAACTATGATGCGAGTGTCAATATTGCTTTGGAAACTTATTTAGTAGAGAATCGCTTAGTCGATGAGCCAATTTTACTTTTCTACATTAATGAACCTTCGATTATTATTGGCCGTAATCAAAATACTTTTGAAGAAATTAATCAAGCTTATGTTGATGAACATAATATTCGAGTAGTTCGCCGTATGTCAGGTGGGGGAGCCGTTTACCATGATTTAGGAAACTTCTCATTCTGCTTTATCAAAGATGATGATGGAACATTTAGAGATTTTAAAGCATTTACTCAACCCGTCATTGATGCTTTACATAAGATGGGAGCCACTTCAGCTGAATTGTTAGGCCGAAATGATTTACTAGTAGATGGCAAGAAGTTCTCTGGTAATGCAATGTATGCTAAACGTGGGCGTATGACAGCTCATGGAACGATTTTATTCGATTCTGATTTAGACGAAGTCAATAATGCATTAAAACCAAACAAAGCAAAGTTTGAATCTAAAGGTGTCAAGTCAGTACGCTCACGGGTGACAAACTTAAAGCCTTACGTGGATGATAAGTATAAAGAGTTAACTACTGAGCAATTCAGAGACCTTGTCTTATTAGAAATCTTTAATGTTGAAAAACGCGAAGATGTTAAAGAATATCATTTGACAAAAGAAGACTGGGAAAAGGTTTATCAAATTCGTGAAGAGCGTTTTGGTAATTGGGATTGGAACTACGGTCACTCACCAAAATTTGATATTCAAGCCTCTCACAAATTCCCTTTCGGTTTTGTAGATATGCGCTTCAACATTAAAGATGCCATGATTACCGATACCAAAATTTATGGTGATTTCTTTGGACTTGGTGAAATTGAAGATGTAGAAAATGCTATAACTGGCGTTAAATTTGAACGTCAAAGTATTTTAAAGGCCCTAGAAAATATGGATCTTAAAAAATATTTAGGAAATGTTGAAGCAGAAGAGCTTGTTGAAATGATTTTCTCATAAAAGTGCAATAAATTATTGGCCGGAAATATTTCCGGCTTTTTTAATTCTTTATGGACTCATTAAATGCCAATATATTTATTCGAAAGTAAGTGCTAGTAATGATATAATAAGCCTCAAGTTTAATGATAGAAAGAGGGTTCATAAGATGGCTATTCAATTATTTAATACCTTAACACGTCAAAAGGAAAACTTTATTCCCCTAGAAGAAGGAAAAGTGAGCTTTTATCTTTGTGGGCCAACAGTATATAACTATATTCATATTGGTAATGCACGTTCTGCTGTTGCTTTTGATACTATTCGTCGTTATTTAGAGTATCGCGGTTATGAAGTGAATTTTGTCAGTAACTTTACTGATGTGGATGATAAAATTATTAAGGCAGCTGAAAAGGAAGGATTAACAGCCAAAGAGCTTTCTGATAAGTATATTGCTGCCTATAAAGAAGATATGCGTGCGATTAATGTTAAGCCCGCCAGCAATAACCCGCGTGTTATGGAAAATATCCCAGAAATCATTGATTTTATTAAAGTTTTAATCGATAAGGGCTATGCTTATGAAAGCCAAGGAGACGTCTATTATCGGACAGCTAAATTTGAGAAGTATGGCCAATTATCGGACCAGTCTATCAGCGATTTGCGTGATGGCGCTAGTCAACGAATTACTGATGAAGAGAGTGAAAAAAAAGAAAATGCGATTGATTTTGCTTTATGGAAGGCAGCTGGAAAAAGTGCGGTTTCTTGGGAATCGCCATGGAGTAAAGGTAGACCCGGATGGCATATTGAGTGCTCGGTAATGGCTACGAAATACTTGGGTGAAACGATTGATATTCATGGGGGTGGTCAAGACTTACAGTTTCCTCATCATGAAAATGAAATCGCTCAGTCCGAAGCCCATTCTGATTATTCTCATCCCTTTGCTAAATATTGGTTACATAATGGGTTTGTAACTATGGGATCCAATGGAGAGAAAATGTCGAAATCATTAGGTAATTTTGTGCTTCTAAGGGATATTATTAAAGAATACGATCCAATGGTTATACGCTATCTTTTAGCCAGTGTGCAATACCGTCGTCCTATCCGTTATGATGCTAATGCCATCGCTACTGCAAGTCGTGAAGTTGAACGTTTGAAAGAACTGATGGATCGCTTAGCCTATCGAATGGATCATTTAGGAAGTGGACAAGCTAGTCTTGATAGAGAACAGGAAGTAAGAGAAGCAATCAAAGAAGGCGTGGATGCTTTTAATCAAGCGATGGAAGATGACTTCAATACGGCTAATGCTTTATCAGCTATTTTTGAAATGAGTAAGCAAATTCATCGCTATCTTGATCAAGAAGCTGTGGCGCTTCAATTGTTAAAAGAAATCAATCAATCGATGTATCAACTTTTAGGGATCTTCGGTTTGGAATTAAATTCGACAGAAGTCCTTGATAGCGAAATTGAAAATTTAATTGAGGAAAGAAATCAAGCGCGTAAAGAGAAAAACTTTCAAAGAGCGGATGAAATTCGTGATTGGTTGAAAGAGCAAAATATTTTATTAGATGATACTCCGCAAGGAACAAGGTGGAAAAGAGGATAAAAGTGACAAATGAAAATACACCAGATAAGTATTCTTTGCTAAATGGCGCAGCCTTAGCCTATGTAGGAGATGCTGTTTTTGAAGTAGAGATACGCAAGCATGTGATTGAATTAGGAAAAACGCATCCCAATAAATTGCACAAAGCCGCCATCAAATATGTTTCGGCTAAGGGGCAAGCGAAAGTGATGCATCATTGGATTCAGCAAGACGATTTCTTAACAGCTGAAGAAATTCAAATCTATAAACGTGGGCGCAATCATAAGGCCAATACAAAAGCTAAAAATGCTTCGATCGGTGATTACCGTCAAGCTAGCGGATTTGAGGCATTATTGGGTTGGCTTAAATTAAGTGGACAAGAAGAGCGTTGCTATCATTTAATTCAACTAGCGATTCAATATATTAATGAAGAAGGAGCCTAATAATGAGAAAGAAAAATCATACAGCGGATTTTCATAAGAAAAAACGCTCCAATATAAATTCTTTCAAAGAGCCTTTGGTAGACTCAAAAGCTTTTGAAAATAGTGAATCGATCTATGGTAAACATGCTGTTCAAGCTTATTTAGAAACAAAAAAGCAAGTTAATAAATTATTTATTCAAATAGGGATTGCAGGAGAAGTAATATCTAGTATAATAAAAATGGCTAAAATTAAAGGAATTGTATTCCAGGAAGTGCCAAAGTCGAAGCTAGATGAAATGGTTGATGGTGAAAATCATCAAGGTGTTGTTCTAACTATTCCTCCTTTTGATTACGCTGAACTAGAAGATGCTCTTCAGTTAGCAGCTTCAAGAGGAGAGGATCCTTTTATTCTTATTTTAGATGGGATTGTCGATCCACATAACTTGGGCTCTATTCTAAGAACGGCAGACGCTACAGGCGTTCATGGGGTGATTATCCCTAAAAGACGTTCAGTTGGATTAACCAATGTAGTTGCAAAAATATCTACTGGAGCCATTGAACATGTTCCAGTGATCCGAGTAGCTAACATTAAACAGGTTATGGATCAGTTAAAAGAAAAGGGAATATGGATCTTTGCGACGGATATGGCTGGAGAAGATATGCGTCAGTGGGATTCACATGGACCAATTGCATTAGTAATTGGTAATGAAGGTCAAGGGGTTTCTGAACTTGTAAAAAAATCAGCAGATGGAATCGTTACTATTCCGATGGTTGGGCATGTGCAAAGTCTGAATGCATCTGTTGCAAGTGCAGTCTTGATGTATGAAGTAGCACGCCACCGTATTGGAAAGTAGGGATTATCATGCGATATAAACGTCAGGAAATTTTATTTGTTGACGGTTATAACATGATTGGTGCATGGCCAGAACTTACCCAACTTAAAAAAATGGACCAGTTAAATCAAGCGCGCGATCAATTATTATTTGAGCTTTCAGAATATCGAAAATACCGAGACCTCAAAATTATCGTTGTCTTTGATGCACAATTTGTTCCCGGAATAACACAAATTTATGAACACTATCAAGTCGAAGTTGTTTTTACACAAGAAGGGGAAACAGCTGATTCCTATATTGAAAGAGAAGTAGCTCATTGGATTTCTCCTCTTAATCGTGTGGTAGTTGCGACAAGCGATATGGCAGAGCAATGGCTAATTTTTCAAAAAGGTGCCATGCGAATGTCTGCTAATGAGCTTTATATGCAGTTACAATTTAATAAAAGACAAGTTCGACAAACAGTTGAAGACCACTATTCACAGTTAATCAGGCGGCGGAGCCCTTGGAAGCTTGACCAATTGAAGCTATTAGATGATCTAAGATTTCGCTTAGATGATGACAAGAATGAATAATGGAGAGATGAAATGAACGAGTTTGACCATTTGACCAATGAAATGTTGATTATGCGCTTGAAAGAAAATATCGCTGATGAGTTTTCATTTATGTTACTAGTTGAACGTTTTATTCCCCTCTTAAAAAAATTTGCTTATCAAATGCCAGTGGATGGCTATGAACCAGAAGACATTATTCAAGAAGGAGTTATCCTGATGTATCGGGTAATTCAACATTATGATCCTGCTTATGGTGGTTATTTTGCCCCTTATTTTCAAAGATCATTGTATAATTACCTGATTAATTTACTCCGTCGCAATTCCAAAGAAGCTCAGACCATTCGCTTTGGAATGGACGCTGAACGCGATCAGCTTGAAATTGGTGATAGTATTAGTCATAAGAGCTTAAGCTATGACTATCAATTAGCAACTACTCCCGAATTACAAGTTATTGTCAATGAAGAAAAAGAACGTTATCTTGCTAAGCTAAGTCTTTTTGAAAGACAGATTATCTTCTGTTATAGTGATTTATCAATGAAACCAAGAGAAATTGCTGAGTATTTAGGCATTGATAAAAATCGAGTCAAAAATGCTTTGAGACGAGCAAAAGATAAGTTAAGAGATATTATCGCTGAATAGAAACTACTAATAATTTATCCAAGAATTAGTCGAAAATAGACCGATTCTTGGCTTTTTTATTAGGAATCTGAGTCTTTACTTGTGCAATCTACTTATGATATACTACGGTCTGTTCTTTATGAACACTATGATTCTTCGGTGGATCAAGCCACCCTCAGTCCTTTGGTCATAGTAATTACTAGAGCCTGCTCTATAAAGGAGACTAATATGAAAAAAAAATATACTACTAATGATTTAACGCGAATAGCATTAGTTGCTGCTTGCTACATTGTGTTGACTTTGATAATTTCCCCTCTTTCCTTTGGATTGGGAATTCGTATCAGTGAGGGATTGAATTTTTTAGCCCTTTATAATAAACGTTATATTTTAGGAGTTACTTTAGGCGTTTTTATTGTCAATTATTTTTCTTACGGTATTTGGGATATGATCATTGGCTCGCTCACTAGCTTTATTTTTTTACATTTAGCTTGCTCTATCATTGAAAAACTATTTCCTTTAATTGATAGTAAGAAAGATGAAATTAATAAGTCGCTGTTTTTCAAATATTTAATTATTGGCCTATCCATGACTATATCGATGGTTAATATTGCCTTGTTAGTTGTTTTTTTAGGAGCTCCTTGGGAAACTTTTATAACCCGACTTGTAAGTATGATGGTTAGTGAAGGCTTATCTCTATTGGCTGGAGGAATAATTATCTATTTTATCAGTGAGCGAATCGATTTAAGACGTTAAGTGATAGATTATTAGAAGCAATCATCAATTTATATTTCAAAAACGGTCAAGAAATATTAGCTTTTTTAAAATGAAAATTGAAAAGAATTAATTTACAAGCAAACATTTGAATGCTAAAATAATGGCAGTTAAATAATCGTAAAGTAAAGGGGAGCCTTGAAGCTGAGAGTGGACTTGTTCCAGACCCTTGAACCTGATCACGGTCAAACGTGCGTAGGAATTACTTTGAAATAGGGACTTTATGCCTTTTCTCTTTACTTTGCAAAAATGTAAGGAGTTTTTTTATGGGAAAGAATAAAAATGTTTTACTTCTAGTAGAAGCAGCTATTTTTGCTGCTATCGCAGTGGTCCTGTCTTTATTACCGACAAATTTCGGTGCTTCATTAACGATTTCTTTAGGCATGGTACCATTGACAATTTTATCCTTAAAACGAGGATTTAAATGGGGGCTGTTTTGCGGCTTTCTATGGGGTTTGCTACATTTCCCCCTAGGGAATGTATATTTTTTAAGCGTTAGTCAGGTATTAATTGAATACATCCTTGCTTTTGCTTTTGGTGGTTTTGCGGGCTTAATGTCTGAGCGTTTTTATCAGTCTGAAAATAAAGCTTGGCCTTTAATTTTAGCAACTTTCATTGGAACATTTGCACGTTTCTTCTGGCACTTTGTCGCTGGCTATATTTATTGGGGATCTTATGCACCTGAAGGGATGTCACCCTTAGTCTTCTCATTTATCATGAATGGAGCGAGTGCCTTATTAACATCTTTTGCTTCGGCAATCATTCTAATCCTAGTCTATCAAGCAGCCCCTCGTTTATTCGATCGTAAGCTATATAGATAATAAGTTTATATTTAAAGTAGTGAATATTTCTCCACTACTTTTTTTGTGCACATTTTTAAATTAAATTTAAACCAATCACAATAAAAAGTTAAATAAAAGCATTTATACTAACGTTTCAATTTATATTTTCACAATACCTTTTAATCTTCATTTAATGTGAAATATCAAAAAGTTATGTTATAATGCTCTTATGACTTGTGGCAGAAAGGTGGTGATTGGTTGTGATCGAATTATTTGATGTTGCTAAACATTACTATTTGAATAATAAACAAGTTAAAGCGGTTGATGGTGTTTCCCTAACGATCCAAAATAAGGAAATTTTTGGTTTGGTAGGAGAAAGTGGTGCTGGAAAATCGACTCTTTTAAGGTTTATTAATCTTTTAGAAAAACCAGATAAAGGAAAGGTATTAATTGATGGACAAGATCTATTGCAACTCAGCAAGGAAGAACTGCGACTCCATCGTAAGTCTGTAGGTATGATTTTTCAGCATTTTAATTTATTGAATAATAAAACAGTTGGTGAAAATATCACCTTACCCCTTAAATTGTTTAAATATTCAAATGCCCTGTCTCTTGATTCTGTTCTTGATTTTGTTGGTCTAGCTGATAAAAAAGATCAATATCCTGGTCAGTTGTCGGGGGGGCAAAAACAAAGAGTTGGTATTGCAAGAGCGTTAATTACTAAACCAAAAATTTTGCTTTGTGATGAGCCGACCTCTGCTTTGGATGTCATGCGAACGAATGAAATTGTTCAAATATTAAAAGCAGCACATCAACAATTCGACATGACAATTATAGTGGTGACCCATGAATTGGGTTTTGTAAGGCAACTTTGCGACAGAGTGGCAATTATGGAAAAAGGTGGTTTAATAGATATAGTTGATAATTTGACCGACCGTGACCAAGAACTAGTAGGAAGTTATTATGATAAAGTGAAGGAGGTCCTAAGCTAAGATGTTGGAAGAAATAATAGTGCGCGTCATTGAATATTGGCCAAAATTATGGGAAAGTCTTCAAGAAACAAGTATTATGCTTTTTTTCTCCTCAGCAGCAGCTATTTTGTTAGGTCTTCCTTTAGGTACTCTTTTATTTTTGACTAGTCCGGGTCAGCGAATGGGTAAAGCAAGAAAGGATTATTTTTTGAATTCTAGCTTAAACCTATTTGTAAATATTGTTCGTTCTTTTCCTTTTTTGTTACTTGTTGTCGCAATGCAACCCCTTATTCGAATGGTTTATGGGCGAGCAACTGGCGATCCGATTGCAGCATCCTTTCCGATGATGTTGATTGCCATTGCCCTTTATGCTCGCTTCGTGGAACAGTCTTTGCATGACATTCCTAAAGGCGTGGTGGAATTAGCTGATTCCCTTGGAGCGAATACTTGGGAGTTAGTCACTCAATTTCTATTTGTTGAAGCACGGTCATCTTTAATTATTGGATTTACCACTGCTTTTGTATCCTTTCTATCTTATTCGACCATTATGGGGGTAGTTGGCGGCGGTGGGATAGGAGATTTTGCTATCCGATATGGTTACCAGAGGTATGAAACGGATATCATGTATTTTGCGATTATTCTAATCATAATCATTGTTCAAATTCTACAATGGTTAGGTTTAAAAATTGCGCGTAAGTTAGATAAGAGATAATAGGAGGAATTAGATGTTTAATAAAAATTTATTTAAGAGCTTTGTTACTTTTGCATCAGTGTCACTAGCTTTAAGCGGTCTACTATCCGTTTCGGCACAAGAAGATAATGTATTAAAGATTGCTTCTCATATGCCACCGATGACTGATATCGTTGAAATTGCAGCGGATGTAATTGAAGAGCCTTACTCTATTGAATTAGTAGAGGTTTCTGATAATATTCAATACAATGAAGCAGTGTTTAATGATGAAGCTTTTGGAAGTTTTGCACAACACCTTCCATTTATGGAAATGTTCAATGAAGAGCGTGAAGCAGATTTAGTAGCCATTCAACCAGTATATAACGCTGTTGTTGGGTTCTATTCACCTGTTTATGAGTCAATGGAAGATATCGAAGAGGGCGCAGAAGTGGCTATTCCTTCAGATCCAACAAATGAGGCACGTGCATTATTCGTCCTTGAACAAAATGACTTAATTGAATTAGATGATGAAGCAGGCCTTTTCCCGACAGTAGATGACATTACTGAAAATCCTTATAACTTCGAGTTTACAAGTGTTGACTTATTAAACTTAACAGGTGCTTATGAGGATGGTGTTGAATTAGTTTTCAACTACCCAACTTATATTGCTTCAATTGATTTAAAACCTGAAGATGCTTTGTTCTTAGAAAAAGATGATGAAAATACTTTTGCTATTATTCTTTCAGTTCGTGAAGGAAATAAAGATAGTGAAGCAGCTAAGGCATTACAAAAAGCTTTCTCATCTCCTGAAGTACGTGAATTTGTCGATAAATTAGCGGAAGAAGGACACTTAGAACCAGCTTTTGATTCTAAAGACAATGAAGACGATGAAGACGATCAGAATGAAGAAGCATCTGATGATCAAGATGATTCTTCAGAAGAAGCAGAATAATAGAAAAAGTAAAAGCTGGCTAATGGCCAGCTTCAGACTGTAGACAAAGTCCTCTAAATCACCAACCTATGGTGATTTAGAGGGCTT
>NZ_JBNUPJ010000015.1:0-55499 GCF_050409485.1 Facklamia sp. P12945 | reverse complement strand
ATAAGCATGCCCATTTAGAAGCACCTTGTGTAACATATGTTTGACAACTCTAGAGTTTTACACCATGATTCTTCGCTTTTGATATAGAAAATAGCTCTTTTTTTATGTTATAATTATTAACATTAACTATCAATTATAAGGGAGAGCATACAATGAAAAAATGGTTACTAGCAGCCACTGTCGGTTTATTGACTTCAGGTCTTTTCTTTAATACGTGGGTAAGTGCAGAAGTCAATGAGGAAGAGTTAGGCTATGTGGTCTTTGCTGAAAGAGAAGACCAATCAAACTTTGAAGAAGTGGACAAATATAAGGTTCTTTCGGCCAATACCATGAAAGCCAGCTTAAAGAGTGATAAGGACAAGCTTATGACGTTTAACTTACTGCATATCCTCTCACCAGAAGAAGAAAAAGATGAAGCCTATGCCCAAGAATCTAAAGAGCGCTTAGAAGAATTGATGAAAGATGCTGACAAGGTCGAATTAGAATTATTTGAAGTTGAAAAAGAAGATCTCCAAGATGAATCGGTTAAAAAAGAAGATTATGTGGCGAACTTATGGTTAGATGGCATATTAGTGCAAGAAATTCTCTTAACGGAAGGCTACTCAGTGATCCAACTCGACCAAACAAAAGAAGCAGAAAAGGCTAATGAATACTTAGATGTTCTTGTTCAATCCCAAGACTATGCTGCCAAAAATCGTTATTATGTTTGGGAGGATAACTCCAATCAGTTTCTAGCCAATGCCGAATTCCCTGAAGTGATTAAAAATACACAAACGGGTCAAGTCGTTGTTTCTCAAGCCGATAATACTCAAAAAGCAAATGCTTTATTTGAATTACCGAGCAAAAATAACCCATCCCATCCAACGCAAGAATCTAATAATTCATACATTAATCAAACGGAAGAAGTTTCAGCGCCAGTAGTGTCAAAAGAACCTGTTGACACTAATACAGAACCAGAACCAGCCCCAGAGCAAAATGTTTATTATGCGAACTGTACCATTGCCCGTCAAGCAGGAGCCGCTCCCGTCTATCGTGGACAACCTGGATATGGTCCACACTTAGATCGAGATAATGATGGTATTGGTTGCGAGTAAAGCTGAACGCTAAATCTTGACTCTTGCCCCTCAGAGCTGATAGCGATCCGAGCTATTGGCTCTTTTATTTTCTAGTCAGCAACTTTTTATAATTTTTTAAAATTTTGTCAACTTTCAACCGATTGTCAAAGCTACTATCTTTTCTTCACACTTCTGCTTATATCATCTTAAATATATGTTTTTATTTTAATAAGAGTATGATATCGGCTTAGAGTGAGAAAAAGAGGCCCTATTTTAAATAAAAATTTAAATTATTAAAAATTTTAAACTTAAGAGTATTGCAAAGGCTTTAAAAATATGTATAATTCAAATTGTTGATCAACATTTAACAATAAATCTGAGGAAGGGGGAGCCTGCTACCTATAGCTAAAAGAAAAAGAATCGCTTAGTTGTCTTTTAATTTGCTATTTTGTTTTGTTATAAGCCATTTATCATATAAGTTGTGTTTTGAATAAAGTGATGAGAAACTATGAGTCATCACATGGACTCAATTGAATATAGTAGGAGGATTCGGATGCTCGAAATAAGGAATTCGAGGAACAAGAAAGTCTGTGAGCTCGATTTGAAACAGAAAACGGTTGTTATTGTTAGCAAAGGAATTGAAACCAAGATTCAATTTCTTCCATCCGATAGTGTAACCATTCAAGAAGCGCAGGTAACTCAGAAAAATAAAAATAAAAATAAGAATTAAGCAGAACCGCTAGACGGGCTAGATTGTAAGGATATTCCTTAGCTTTCGGCCCGTTTTTTTCATGTCAAAATTCAAGGAGGAAGACTAATGAAAAAATCATCTGAAGAATTAACTAATGTCATTATTATGTTTGACCCCCTCATCCATCACTGGCTCCATCATTACCAATTGTCTACCCACCATAACGATTATCAAGACCATCTTCAGGAGATGCGGTTAGAGTTGTTAAGGCTTTATCAAAAGTTTGAAGGCGATCCCTTAAATTGTATCGATCATCGCTATCAATTTATCGCTTATGCGGGTAAGGGTTTAAAATGGTTTCTACTCAATCGTTTGCGCCAATCCACTTATCAAGTGACCCCGACAGATCCTGTTATTTTATCAGATCTTATCGAAGAGCTGAGAGAAGAATGCTCAAAAGAATCAATCTTTTTATTGGAACAAACTGTTAAAGACCATCTAAAAGAACGAGAGCGTAAGATTTTCAATTTAATTTTACAAGGAAAATGGCGTAATCGTGAAATCTGCCAGCTCTGCAACATTTCTGAGCGCACCCTCCGCAATGATAAAAAGCGTATTGCAGCTAAGCTCGGTCATCTCTTTAAAGAAAAATCTAAAAACTTGTCTTTTTCTTGCCGTTTTTGATGATCTGATTGTGTGTATAAGGTGTAAGATCGTACGGCTTACATAAATACCTAGGAGGAATGAAAAATGGAAAGTAAAGAATACAAATCAGGGCGTTTAGCGCTTAAAGGTATGAATCCGACAACAGAGAAGACTTTTAATGTCTCTATTCAAGGCTTGATTGAGGGGGTTACTCCCAATCAAGTGCAGTTGGTTAAAGATCAAATCGATCAATTAACCATTAATCCAACCGATACCGCTCAAGCTGTTTATGCTTATAATTTTATTTAATGATGGAAAGGGGAAAGCAAGATGAAAGATAGTATGGTATTAGAATTGATTTTCTTAGATGCGGCGGGTAAAACGCGTAAGATTACGATTAATCAACCAGCTGATTCAGTTACTAAAGAAACTGCCGAAGCTGTGATGCAGGCTCTAGTTGACTGTGATTTATTCAAAGATGATCAGGGCTTAGATATGTATGTGACTCCGGTTGCCGCTCGCTATGTTGAGCGTAACGTTACCGATGTTTATGCCTATGAAGAAGCTTAGTTAAGCATGATTTTAGAGGGGCTGAGTGTTTGCTCAGCTCCTTATTACTAAAAGGAGGTTGTGCATGCATTTGATTGATTTAGGTTCTTATGCTGGAGCGATTATTGCAGTGATTACCTTGATTTCTAAGTTAATTGGCCTGATTACTGCCTTGCATGATCTAATTGAACGCATTGATTGGATGCAGGCCAAACTAGAAGCGTTTAACCAAGAGCTACAAACGATTAAACAAAAGGTCGATCAAAACGATTATTTTATGTGGCCGCCAGAAAGTCGTCAATGGATATAAAAATAATAGAAAGGGTGATAGAATGTTATCTAATCGTTTTTATGATTTAGGCAAATGGCTCGTATTAATTTTTCTACCAGCCTTGGCTGTTTTTGTACAAGGAATGGCCGACTTGTACCACTTGAATCAAGGAGGTCAATGGGTGGGGCTGATTAATTTGTTAACCATCTTTTTAGGATCTATCTTACAAATATCCTCTTATCACTATCATCATAATGATAACTCGCCTAAGGGTTGGGGGGCCTTAATATGATAAAAGAGGCTTGGATGAGTCAAAGAATGGCTAGCTTAGCACCACTTTTTCAGAAATATCAAAGTCCGATATCGGTTGCGACCCGGATGGCGCAATTTGTTTTAGAATCCAATGGGGGACGGTCACCGCTATATCTTAAATCCAATAATGGTTTTGGTATTAAAGCATCTGCTCCCTGGCAGGGTAAGGTAGTCGACCATCCTTCACTGGAAGCAAATGGCCAGATGGTGGTTTCACAGTTTCGCGCCTATAAGAGTCTGGAAGAAGGCGTTGAAGACCACGCTATTTTCTTCACTTCTACTCCTTACCGTCAGCATGTGGCCTATAAAGCGGCAATCGAAGCAAAGGATTCCTTTGAAGAGGCCAGGGCTTTAACAGGCATTTATGCCAGTGACCCCCATTATGGTGATAAGTTAATTGAAATTATCAACTGCTATGATCTTACGAGCTATAATCTAGCAGTGAATAGGGTGGAGGAATTAAATAAGCAATTGGATGAGCCTCTTATTATTGATCGTCGGTCAGAAGCTCTAGGTGGACAAGCAAAAGACAGGACTCTTGATGCTATCACAACCATTGTCTGGCACTATACAGGTGTGAAACGGTCTTTAAATCGTCACATTTCAGACCACGAGGTCTTTTGGCATAAGCAACGTGGATGGGATCGTGGAGGCTATCACTTTTATATCGATAGTCAAGGACAAATTTACCAAAATTATGACCTAGAACGCATGACTTGGGGGGTAGCCAATTGTAATCATTTCTGTGTCCATCTATCAGTAGAAGCTAATGCCAAAGAAGACTATTCGCCTCAACAAATCAAAGCTAGAGACTGGCTCACGCGTAAACTCATGAAAGATTTAAACTTACCCGCTTCTGCTGTTAAAGGACATTGGGAAGTTAATAACAATACCCTGTGTCCCGGTTATAATCGAGCAGAAATGGAGCAATTTCGTCGGCAATTAGCGCTGCCGCTTAGTTGTTTAGTCGATCCAAGTAAGAAAGCAATATTCAACTTGGGGGATTATCGGTATCAAATTGTCCAGCTAACGGATTAATGGAATTAGTCTCATTTTTTTCCTCTCTCCACCTTAAGACGGATACTATCTGAATGGATTATGCTATGATAGTAAATAGGCAAACTTTAAAAGAGGTGAATAGATGAAACAAGCGCTTAAAACATTCTTGAATTATTTCTTTCTACTAGTAGGCATCCTTTTTTTTGTAGCTTGGATAGGTTGGTACGGATTCAATCATTTTGTTCACTTTATACCTAATCAAGTAACGGATCAAGAATTAGTATTAATCAAAAATCGTTTAGAAGATTCACAGGAATTAACCACTATGAAATATCACTACACTAATATGGGAAAATTTGAAAAGCATAAAACGATAAAGTCTTGGGAAATTCCCTTTACTGAATCAGAGTTTATGATGACCTATTCCGGTATCATTCATACAGGGGTAGAGTTAGGAAAGATTGACGTCATTTCTAATGAAGAAAACCTAGTGGTTAAAGTCCCACAAGCGAAAATTTTAGCGCATGAAGTAGAAGATGATTCAATCGAAATCATTGATGAAGAAGGTTCGCTATTTAATCCAATTAAGGTGGATGATGTTGTGAGTCTTCAATCAGACCTAAAAAAAGAAATGGAGAAGCAAGCTTTATCTAAGGGATTATTAAAGGAAGCACAGAATTATTCACAAAGCCAAATTGAAAAATTGCTAACAGATATGCTGAAAACAATTGATCCTGAAATTCAATTAACAATTGAAACGGCAAGCTAGAGAACGAGGCCTTTTAATAAGGCCTTTTTTCATTTGTTTTTCTCCTAGTGTAAAGCGAATTCAAATTCGTTATAATGGAAGTTGAGAAAAAGATAATGGAGGTCATTATGAAAGTAGCAATTATTGGAGCAGGGGTTGCTGGAGCGGCTGCCGTTAAAACAATCCTTGAAGAAAATCACCAAGGTCTGATAAATCATGTGGATGTTTTTGAAGACCGTAAACAATTGGGAGTAGGCTCCCCTTATGAGCCTGATTCTAACCAATTATTAATGAACTCCTATGTCGGTGATTTAGGTTTTGAATGGCAAGACGCTGACCACTATCTAAGGTGGTTACAAGATCATTATCCCGAATATGCTCGCAGGGATATTTTTTCACCCAGACCTATTTTTGGTGAGTATATCCAGGATTATTTTAGTCCATACTTTGAAGAAGATATCATTCATGTGGTGAATCAGCGTATTCATCAACTGAAAATTAAATCCCCCAAGTCTTATTATCTATATGACGCGCAAGGTAGGCAATATGGACCCTATGATTCTGTCCTAATGACAGTAGGTCATCCACCTTATGCCGATTATTATAATCTTTTGGGACAAGAAGGCTATATTCACCATCCTTATCCAGTTGAACAGCTTCTAAGTGATTTGGACTATCAAAAAGGAATTGGAATCATTGGATCCGGATTAACTGGGATTGATATTATGCGTTATTTACAAGATCACTATCCAATTACCATTGATCATCCGGTGACTTTTTATATTTTAGACCAGCCCTTTTCGACACCGAAGTTTGAACGCTATGCCGAAGACTTGGTTTTTAACTTAAATGCAGATTGGATTGATAAGCAGTTGGCCCAATCTGATGGTCAAACAATCCCTTTAGAAGCTATATTTCATCAATTTGAAGAGGATATGGAAGCCAATGGGGTAGATTGGAAATCTTTAGTCGAAAGATACAGTCAAGGATCCATTGGGGAAGGTTTAATGGCTATCCACCAACAAAACCGTCGATTAAGTATCTTACAATTATATGGTCGCAAGTTGACTGCCTTTCTACCAGCCTTGAATATGGCCTTATCATCCCAAGATCGCATACGCTTCTTTAAAGATTTTATGGGACTTTTCGAACATTTTAGAAGTCAAACACCGGCTGAAAGTATTGCGTTTATTTTACAAGGTTTGAAAGATGGACGTATTCGGATTGTTTCTGGTATGAAAGCTGTGGAAGTGAATGCCCAAGGATTTACCGTTGTCACTCAAAAAGGCTTACGCTATCAAAGCGGCTATTTAATCAATGCAACCGGCTTTGACCAAAACTTAGAGACAGCCGCTCAACATGATCCTTTAATTAATCAAATGTATCAAGAAGGAATTATCCAAGCAAATCCATTGGGTGGTATTCTTGTTGATTGGCCGCATACTCAAGTTCTTAGTCAAAGATTTGGCCGATTGGAGCATTTATATCTAACAGGTCATTGGATTTTCTCTACTCAATTTGGTAACAATAATACCAAGCTGACCTATAAGCAAGCAGAAGCTTGTGTGAAACACTTGCTTGAATCTGCACGGGATATTTAGTTTTAACTTAGAGTGAACTTTTGTATAATAGAATTAAAATAACGAAAGATAAGGTGGCGTCATGAAAATAACAGTTGCAGGAATGGGTTATGTCGGGCTTTCAAATGCGATTCTTTTGGCTCAATATAATGAAGTGAAAGCGATGGAAATTGTTAAAGAAAGGGTCGATTTAATCAATCAAAAAATTGCACCTATTGTGGACGCTGAAATGGAAGATTACCTAGCCAATCATTCTTTAAATTTAGAAGCCACCGATGATCCTAGCTATGCTTATAGTGGGGCAGAATTAGTGATTATTGCTACGCCAACTAATTATGATGACGCTAATAATCACTTTGACACTTCAGCTGTCGAAGAGGCGCTCGATAAAGTTAAAGAATATGCCCCTCAGGCAGTAGTTGTGATTAAATCAACCATTCCTGTCGGCTATACTGAGGAAATTCGTCAAAAATATGGTATGGATATTATCTTCTCACCAGAATTTTTGAGAGAAGGTAAGGCGCTTTACGACAACTTGCATCCTTCTCGTATTATTGTCGGCAATGAATCTGTTCATAGTCAGACAGTAGCTGAATTATTTGCTGAGGCTTGCTTGGATGAAGAAGTGGCTATCTTAACCATGCCTTCAACTGAAGCAGAAGCAGTAAAACTCTTCTCCAATACTTATTTGGCTTTAAGGATTTCATATTTTAATGAATTGGACACCTATGCTGAAGTACGTGGCTTAAACAGTCAGCACATTATCCAAGGAGTAGGGCTTGACCCTAGAATTGGTGATCACTACAATAATCCGTCATTTGGGTATGGTGGCTATTGCCTGCCTAAGGATACCAAGCAATTGCTGGCTAATTATCAAGACGTTCCAAACAACTTAATTCAAGCGATTGTGGATTCGAATGCAACCCGTAAAGAACATATTGCTTCACAAGTTTTAAAACATCAAGCGCAAGTAATCGGCATTTACCGCTTGACCATGAAATCCAATTCGGATAATTTCCGTCAATCTGCTATTCTTGATATTATTAAACAGCTGCGAGCAGAAGGCAAAGAGATAATTATCTATGAACCGACACTTGAAGAAAAGCAATTTGATGGCGAAGAAGTTGTAGCTGATTTTGAAGTCTTTTGTCAAAAGGCTGATATTATTCTTGCTAATCGCCTTGCAGATCAATTAGCAGCTGTAAAAGAAAAAGTCTATAGTCGCGACGTTTTTGGCAATAATTAAGATAAATATAAAACCTTCCGTTAATTTGAAAACGGAAGGTTTCTTTTTATTGATTATGTTGATGTTTGAAAGCATCCAATTGGTTGAGTGCTTTTCGTAATTCAATTTCAGCTGAATGATAAGCGCGAATATCTTGATTGATTTCTGCTTGTTTCAGCTTATCTTCAGCCATGGACAACTCCATTTTAGTCTGGGCGTCATCAATATCTAGGGCTCGAACGGCCATGTTGGCAATAATATTAAGTTCGTTGTCCCGAATTTCCAATAGTCCACCGTTAATAGCGATATAGTCATCCGGTTTGCCTTCGACTAGAGGTGCTACGATAACAGTTGAGATGTCTAAGACGGTCATCATGGCAATATGATTGGGTAGAATGGTGATACCACCATCAATGGTTTGCACATGACATTTGCGGGCACGTTTGGTATAGACTACGCCATTAGGAGAGATAATCTGAACTTGTAGATTTTTAAGCGTTTGCGTCATCCAAATCCACTCCCATTTTCTTAGCTTTTTCAATGGCTTGATCGATATTTCCTACGTTACGGAAAGCTTCTTCAGGCAGATTATCGTAATCACCATTTAGAATACCTTCGAAGCCGTCAATTGTTTCTTGTACGGTTACGTATGAACCTGGAATACCAGTAAAGGCTTCTGCTACGTGGAAGTTTTGTGATAGGAAGAGCTGAATACGTCGGGCTCTTTTAACGGTTAGTTTTTCAACTTCACTCAACTCATCTACACCCAAGATGGCGATGATATCTTTGAGGTCTTGATAGCCTTGCAAAGTTTGTTGAACGCCACGAGCTACCCGATAGTGTCGTTCGCCAACAACATCTTCAGATAAGGCTGAAGAAGAGGAGGCGAGTGGATCAACCGCTGGGTAGATACCCTGCTCGGTTAATTTACGCTCTAAGTTAGTGGTTGCATCTAAGTGAGAGAAGGTAGTCGCTGGCGCTGGATCTGTATAGTCATCGGCTGGTACATATACTGCTTGTATGGATGTAATCGATCCTGCCTTGGTGGAAGTGATTCTCTCTTGCATGGCTCCCATTTCAGAAGCTAAGGTAGGTTGATAACCTACTGCTGAAGGCATCCTTCCAAGTAGAGCCGAAACTTCAGAACCTGCTTGAGTAAAACGATAGATGTTATCAATAAAGAGCAAGACATCTTGATGCTTTACATCACGAAAATACTCTGCCATGGTTAAACCAGACAAAGCTACCCGCATTCTAGCTCCAGGGGGTTCATTCATTTGGCCAAAGACCATGGCTGTATTTTTAGAAACGCCAGAGTCGCGCATTTCATGGACGAGGTCGTTTCCTTCACGCGTTCTTTCACCAACTCCAGTGAAGACCGAAAGGCCACCGTGTTCTTGGGTAATGTTATGAATTAATTCTTGAATTAATACCGTCTTACCGACACCGGCTCCTCCAAAAAGACCAATTTTTCCACCCTTGAGGTAGGGAGCTAATAAGTCAATGACCTTTATTCCTGTTTCTAAGATTTCGAAGTTTGAAGCCAGTTCGCTATATTCAGGCGCATCGGCATGAATGGAATGTTTGACTACATCTGGGAAGAGTTCAGGTCCATTATCGACTGTATCTCCTAAAACATTGAATACGCGTCCCAATGTAGCTTCACCTACGGGTACTTTAATGGCTTCACCTAAATCGACAACAGCCATGCCCCGTGATAAACCTTCGGTTGCTTCCATGGCAATGGTACGTACGGTGTCATGCCCAATATCAATAGCGACTTCGAGTACCACTTTTCGGTGTTGGAGAATCGTCTTTAAGTCGGATGTTTCATTTACTTCCTCAAGGTCGGTTACAACCAGGGCATGATGGATTTCTGGTGTTCCGTATTCTAAAGGAAAGGAAACATCCACGACCGGTCCGATTACTTGTTTGATATGTCCGATTCGCATACTTATTTCCTTCTTTCTTTATGTTGGGCTTGAGCACCTGCAACAATTTCGATAATTTCATTGGTTACTTTAACTTGTCGGGCGCGATTATAGCGCAACTGCAAGTCTTCAATGATTTCTTTAGCATTTTCAGTGGCCGATTGCATGGCAATCATACGTGAGAAATGTTCAGCTGTTTTGGCCTGTAAGAGGGCACCGTAGACAAAAGATTCGATATATTGAGGAACTAAGCCTTCTAATACTGCTTCCATTGAGGGCTCGATTAAAAAGACTTCCGAAATTAATTCTTTTTTATCAAAAGATGGATCAAGTTCCATACGGCGGTTTAAAGAAACTACCGGTAATAAGTTATCGACTCCAAATTTTGAATTCGTACCGGAACCTACTCCATAGTGATTGTAAGCTAAATAAAGCTCATCACATTCTTTCTCCACATAGGCTGAACGTAGTTGTCTGATGAAGTAGTGAGCTTCTTGAAAGCCCGGCTGGTCAGACAGCGGATAGTAAGAGCGAGCAATTTTGTAGCCCCGTTCGCGGCAATATCTTTCACCTGTCCGTCCTAGGGTATAAAAAACTAATTCTTGTTCTTCATCAAAGTTTTGTTCTTCAATCCACTCATCCAGCCCCTTAATTAAGTTAACATTATAGGAACCTGCTAAGCCCTTATCAGTTGAGATAAGAAAAATACCAATTTTGTTCACTTTCCGGGGAGTAATTAAAGAGCGAATTTCTGGTTTGGAAAAGTTAGGAGGGGTGACTTTTAAGGTATAGTGCAGTTGCACTATGGTTTCTCTTAAATGATCAATATAGACTTGATAAGATTGAGTCATATCCAATAAATGGTTGACTTTATTTCTTGAGACCATCTGCATAGCATTAGTTATTTTTTTTGTTTTTTCAGTAGAAGCAATATGTCGTTTGATTTCGTTTAAAGACGGCATTACTTATCACTTCCTGTTTTAGATCCTTCAGAATGAACAAGGATAAAATTATCAACAACTTTGTCTAAAATACCATTTAATTCGATTTCAGTTGGTAGGGGTTGGTTATCTTCTAATTGTCGTAAAAGCCCGGCATGATAGGTAGTAAATTCATTAGCAATTACTTCTTCTAATTGGTGAATTAAATTAACGGATATCTTATCAAAGTAACCATTACCTAAAGCGTAGAAGACGATGATTTGAACGCCAGAGCGCATAGGTTTGTGAAGGCCTTGCTTTAAAACTTCCACGATGCGCTCGCCACGTCTTAATTGGCGGGCAGTCATTTCATCGATGTCTGATCCAAAGGAAGTAAAGGCTTCTAATTCGCGATAGGAAGCTAGGTCTAAACGTAAGGTTCCTGATACTTGTTTCATGGCTTTTAATTGCGCAGATCCTCCAACCCGTGAAACCGATAGTCCGGCATTAATGGCTGGTCGAACGCCAGAGAAGAAGAGATCACTTTGTAAGAAGATCTGTCCGTCTGTAATGGAAATAACGTTGGTTGGGATATAAGCTGAGATATCACCTGCTTGCGTTTCAACAATCGGTAAAGAAGTGATCGAACCACCGCCTAATTCATCCGATAATTTAGCTGAACGTTCTAAAAGACGTGAGTGTAGATAAAAAATATCCCCAGGATAGGCTTCACGCCCAGGTGGTCGTTTGAGCAAGAGGGACATTTCACGATAAGCTGCTGCTTGTTTGGATAAATCGTCATATATAATTAAGACGTGCTTTCCTTCGTACATAAACTCCTCAGCCATAGCAGTTGCCGCATAGGGAGCGATGTATAAAAGAGGAGCAGGCTTGGAAGCAGAAGCAGTCATTACTATAGTGTAATCCATTGCACCACGGTTGGTCAGAGTATTGACAATGTTTTTTACCGTTGATTCCTTTTGTCCAATCGCTACATAGATACAAATAACATCTTTGCCTTTTTGATTTAAGACGGCATCGATAGCGAGTGAAGTTTTACCAGTTTTACGGTCTCCGATAATTAATTCCCTTTGACCTCTTCCGATGGGAACTAGGGAGTCAATGGCCTTAATACCTGTTTCCAAAGGTTTTTTAACCGACTGTCTTTCCATGATGCCCGGAGCTTCTTGTTCGACGGGTCGTGTTTTGTTGGTTAATATAGGTCCTTTATCATCTATGGGACGTCCCAAGGCGTCTACCACTCGTCCAAGCAGGGCCTTACCAACGGGAACTTCCATGGTGTGGTTCATTCGACGAATAATATCGCCTTCATGGATTTGATGGTAGGAGCCAAAAATAATTACTCCGACTTGGTCGTTTTCAAGGTTTTGTACCATGCCGATGGTTCCATCATTGAACTCAACCATCTCACCATACATGGCGTTGTCTAATCCTTCAGAAAAGGCGATACCGTCGCCGACATAAGAAACGGTTCCGATTTCTTCTAACTTCTTATCAATTTCAAAGTCGTGGATTTGTTTTAAAACATCTTTTGTAAACTTTTCGTTTGTGCTCATGAAGAAATCACCTCTTCACTTTCCGGAATATTAATTTCATTTTGCATAGTTTGCAAGATCTGTCCGCCAGAAAGCTCATAGTAGAAGCGTTCGCTTTGTAAGCGGACACCAATAATTAAGTCTGGGTTAATAATAGTGGTAAAAGAACGAATAGAAAAGCCAGTAA
Source organism: Facklamia sp. P12945 (assembly GCF_050409485.1). Taxonomy (NCBI): domain Bacteria; kingdom Bacillati; phylum Bacillota; class Bacilli; order Lactobacillales; family Aerococcaceae; genus Facklamia; species Facklamia sp. P12945. The sequence continues at coordinate 42,830 of NZ_JBNUPJ010000015.1, read as the reverse complement.
TGCGCATGAATTCACGGGCAATTTTAAGCTTTTCTGCTTTGGTTAAGGGGATCGCTGAAGATAAAAAGAGTCGCTCTCCAGTTAACTCTTTTAAGATTTCTTGACCTTCTTCTTCATCATTAATTTCAATGTCTAGCAGTTCGAAGAGCAGGTCATCTTCATAGGTGACCTGTCGTCCTGATTTTAGGGCGAGCTCTGCTAAGTCTTCTTGTTTGTGAAGTCTACCGTTGTTCATCGAGCTCCTCCAATCGAGTGATAAATTCTTGAATCATTTGACGGTGGTCATCTTCTGAAATTTCACGACGAATGACCTTGCCTGCCATGGCAACTGCCATATGGACTAATGATTCTTGCATATTTTCGGCAAAGTTTTGTCTTTGTAGTTTTAAATCTTCTTGCGTCATTTGCAGCATTTTGCTTTGTTCTTGACGTGTTTCTTCAATCATCTTGTCGCGCAGATGATTGGCATCAATTTGTGCTTGACGAATAATTTTTTCAGCTTCTAAGTGAGCTGATTTTAGTTGTGCATCAATTTGTGATAGGGCTTCCTTGTTCTTATTCTTAGCTTCTTCAGCCGCTTGCCAATCGTCAGTAATTTTCTTCTGACGCGTTTCTAGCATTTGGTTGAAGGGTTTCCATGCGAATTTATGGATGACAAAGAGTAAAATCAAAAAGGATGCAAGCGTTAAAAGGGCTTCGCCCAGAATAATAGTAAAGTCCAATATTGACACTCCTTAAATAGTTGATGGTTAGCTAAAGATTAAGATAAAGGAAATAACAACAGCGATAATCGGAACAGCCTCAATCAGACCAACACCTAGGAACATTAAAGCTCTTAATTGTGAGTCTAATTCGGGTTGACGTGAAATGGATTCGATGGTTTTAGAAATAACCATTCCGTTACCAATTGACGCACCTAGGGCAGCGATTCCGACAGCAAGTGCAGCAGCTAATTCAGTCATATTTAAATCTCCTTTGTATTTGGATTAGTGATTAATTTTATGTGATAAATAAACCATAGTTAAAGTGGTAAAAATATAAGCTTGGATAGCACCAATAAAGACAGAGAAGCCTTGCCAGACAAATTGTAAGGGAATGGCAATTACCCAAGTAAATGGAATGAAGACCATAGCGAATTTAGCAATCAGTCCGACTAAAACTTCCCCGGCAAAAATATTACCAAACAAACGTAAGGCCAAGGTGGTTGTATTGATTGTTTCCTCAACCAATTGTAAAGGTAATTTTAAAATATTTGGGCGAGCGTAAAAGTTTTTAAAGTGACCTCCTAAACCATTCTTTTTAATCCCTAAAATGTGACCTGATAAAATAGCAATAATTGCTAGGGAAATGGTTACGATAGGATCAGCCGTTGGGCTTCGCCAAAATGATTCATGCTCTGTCACAATTAAAAAGGGGAGTCCAATTAAGTTTGACACAAAAACGAACAAGAAAAAGGTCAACCCTAGATTGACATAAACACTTTGGTGCTGGCCGAGGGTTGAGTCACAGATGCCTTCAACAAATTCAATGATGATTTCCATCAAAACTTGGAATTTGGAAGGATGATTGGCTGATAATCTGCGGCTAACTAATAAGCACAACACCGTGATGATGGCTACCACGACCAGGGTGGCTATCAAGGTGTTGAAGTTAAAAGATAGGCCGAGAAAACGAACAATCGGTGTATCTTCCATTCAGATTCCTTCTTTCATAAGTTTTAATGCTGATTTTACACTTATTAAACAGTTAAACTATTTTTCTAAGAAAAAAAGTAAAATTTTAGCACTTATATCCACTATAGCATAATTTTTATGACTTTCAAAAGAAATCGTAGTGCTTTGGCTTTTATAGCAGTTTAACCTTTAAGTTAACTTGTTAAAGTTTTTTAATAATTATGGAGTTATTTATTGATAGCATAGGGGATACAATCGTTTTTTATTCGCTTACATAAAACGGCATAAATTATTATTTAAGTGGTGCAATATTATACAATATAAAAATACGAATATTAGAAAAAAATTTTATTTTTATTTGTGTTTTCTGAAATTTCTTATTTATTATCGACCTCCATGGCCTTTATAATTTCTAAAATAAAAAGCAGAGTCATAAATTGACACTGCTTTTATAACTATTCATTCGCAAACTTTTCAGCTAAATTTTTAAGATAAGGGATAAATTCCTCTTTAACTTCAGGATGATCGATGGCGAATATAATAGAAGCTTTGAGCATCCCTTTAGCATCTCCTACTTCAAACCATTCGCCTTGATATTCGTAAGCTAATAGGGGATGCGTTTTTTGTAATTCAATTAAGGCGTCAGTCAATTCCACTTCACCTGTTGCTCCAACTTCAAGTTGGTCTAGGATGGAAAAGATTGTCGGTTCTAGGATATAACGCCCCGCTGCAGCCATATTTGAAGACGGTTGATCTTGTGGTTTTTCTATCATATCGAGGACTTGAAAGACGTGAGGGGTAGCTGTTTTTTCAATAGCTAAGATACCATAATTTTTGGTCTTATCAGGATCGACACGAACGCCGGCAATTACTGTTTGTCTTTTTTCCGCATAGAGATCAATAATCTGTTTGGAAAGATTTTCTCCCCTTATAATATCATCTCCTAAGAGTAGTAAGAAGGGATCATTGCCGATAAAGGCCTTGGCGTGACGAACTGCATCACCCAGTCCTCTTGGATGGTGTTGTCTGGTATAATGAATATTTAAGTTAGATGTTTCAGTGGCTAGTTTAAGGAGTTTCTCCTTCCCTTTGGCTTTTAAATTTTGTTCGAGGGTAAAGTTGGCATCAAAATGATCTTCTATTTCTTGTTTTCCTTTACCAGTAATAATTAAAATATCTTCAATCCCAGCCGCAATAGCCTCTTCAACAATGAATTGAATGGCCGGCTTATCGATAATAGGTAAGATTTCTTTAGCAATTGCCTTGGTGGCTGGCAAAAAGCGCGTGCCTAGACCAGCGGCTGGAATAACAGCTTTTTTAACTTGAACCTTAGTCATAATAACCTCCTATAAGCGCTCGTCAACAGTGGACTTGATAAATTTAATTAAGTCATCGCGTAAATCCGGAAGACTGAGACCATATTCTATTACTGTCTTCATATAACCGAATTTATTTCCTACATCATAACGATGTCCATTAAACTCCAGGGCGAAGACGCGTTGGATTTTATTCAAGCGATCGATGGCATCAGTTAATTGAATCTCGTTACCAGCCCCAGCTGTTTGTGTTTCTAATAGTGAAAAGATTTCTGGTGTTAATAGGTAGCGGCCGATGATAGCTAAATTGGACGGTGCGACTTCGGGTGCTGGCTTTTCGACAAACCGTCTCACATTATAAATACCTTTTTTGTATTGGCGCTCCGGATCAATGACACCGTATTTGGAGGTATCTTGAGGTGGGATTGACATGACTGCTAGAGTAGAGGCATGGGTATCTTTATAATTATCGATTAATTGTTTGGTCAAAGGAACCGTATCGGTCATTAAGTCATCGCCTAACATGACGACAAAAGGTTCATCTCCTACAAAATTCTTGGCTTGTAAAACAGCGTGGCCCAGTCCCTTTGGATAAGATTGACGTTTAAAGAAGAGGTTAATCTTATTAAGATCTTTGACAGTGGTTAGTAATTCTTCTTTACCTTTAGCTTCTAAGACGGCTTCTAACTCCTCATTGGCATCAAAATGGTCTTCAATGGGCCGCTTAGACCGTCCGGTCACAATTAAGATATCCTCGATACCTGATTGAAGGGCTTCTTCCACAATAAACTGAATAGTCGGTTTATTAATGATAGGAAGCATTTCTTTAGGCATGGCCTTTGTTGCAGGAAGAAACCTAGTTCCAAGCCCTGCTGCGGGGATGACGGCTTTTCTAACTTTCATAGACAATCTCCTTTGTTTGTAATCCATTTTATCATACGGCTTTTATCTGATATTCTCAAGCCATGTCAATTCTTAAATAGCCCCAAAGTTTTTAAAGTGATTAGTGATAAGTTAGTATTTTTTGTGAATTTCTAGAAATCGCCTCGTAAATAACTTATAATAACTATGCTATTATAGAAAGGAAGATGGAACAATGTCCAAAAAACTAATTAAATATATTACTGTCTTTGCTTTATTCATGACATCATTATTCACAACTACTGTGACTACCCATGCTATGGATATTAATAAGCCATTCTCAGTCTTACTTTTAGGGATTGATACGGGCGATTTAGGTCGAACAGAAGTTGGGCGTTCAGATGTTATGATGGTTGCTACGATAAATCCTAAGGAAGAAAATATTGTCATTACCTCTATTCCTCGTGACTCCTATGTTGATATTCCTGATAGAGGAATGGATAAAATCAATCACGCTTATGCCTTTGGGGGACCAGAATTGTCAGTTGAAACAGTCGAAAACTGGTTAGATATTGAAATTCCATACTATATTACCGTTGATATGAAAGGCTTAGCTGATGTAGTTGATTCTGTAGGAGGAATTGATGTTGTTCCACCAACTTCTTTTGAAATCAGCGGTTATAGTTTTACTGAAGGTCAAGAACTACATTTAGATGGTGAGATGGCGCTTGCTTACGTTAGAGAACGCTACAATTCTGGTGGCGACTATGCTCGTCAAAAGCGTCAACGTCAAGTGGTAGTTGGTATTGCCCAATCTGCTTTAAATAAAAGCAGAGGTATTAAAGAAGTAATAGATATGACGACGGCTATTAACAAATATGTGGGGATGAATCTCAATATGTTTGATTTGGGTAAGCTAGTAATTTCACACTTAGATATGCGTCCAACGCTAACCTTTAATCAATTTGAAGGTGAAGGCTTTATGTTAGACGGCATCTATTATGATCAAATTACTGAAGAGTCCTTTAATAAGAATCAACAAATTATTAAGGACGAGTTAGACGGTAAGCTTACCAATAATTCAGAAAATGAAGAAAGCTTTAAATTAGAAAAAGAATCGGATAAATAAATGAAAACAGACAGCTAGGCATAGCATCATTGCCCCTAGCTGTCTGTTTTTTATTGTTTTAAAAGCGTTTTCTCTATATAATAAGAATAATTTTAAAAATAAATTTGATGAGTGGGTGACAATAAAATGAAGAACTTTAAAGGCTTTTTAACAGCTGGCCATTTAAAGTGGTTGGCTTTAATTTTTATGATCATTGACCATACAGCTGTTGTTCTGATCGAAATGGGCATCTTTAGACATCAGAGTGATTACAGCTATGAATTCTTAAGCCAGATGGTAAGCGTTTATGAAATTATGCGAAATATTGGGCGCTTAGCTTTTCCAATCTATCTTTATCTATTATTAGAAGGTTATCATCATACTAAAAATTTGAAGCGTTATTTTATGCGTTTGGGGTTTTTAGCAGTGATATCGGAAATACCTTTTGATTTAGCCTTTGCTGATCAAGTCTTTTATTGGAACCATCAAAATGTTTTCATAGAATTATTGATTGCCTTAATGCTTTTTGTAAGTCTGGATTATTTTAAAGATCGTTGGTTGATGCGTTTAGTGAGTGTCGGCTTATGCTTTGGCTTAGCATATTTAACTATGGCAGATTATGACTTATTTGGTTTATTAGCTGCTTTAATTTTTTATTTTGCTTATGGTAAACGATTAAGAGAGGCGCTAGCCGTTCTGCCAGCCTTTGCTTTTGAGTATTTCATGCCCACTGTCTTTCTAAGCAGTCTATTTATTCTTTTTTATAATGGTAAGCGTGGTAGGGTTCAACAAGCCTTTCACTATTGGGCCTATCCGGGACATATTTTATTGCTTTATCTAATTAAATTAATGCTTTTTAAATCCAATTAAAAATCAGTTTTTGGCTATCGGTTTTTAGCTTAGGAAGGGCAGGAGTATTTGACTAAGAAGAATTCCTAGGGTATACCCAATAGTCAGAGAAATGATGACCATTATTGCATCAATGCCCTTGATTATACCAGCAAGATTGTTCCCTTTAAGAATATCGCGCATGGCATTGGTCGTTGAAGTTACTGGATAATTTGGCATGATCATAGCTCCTAAAATAATGCCTGGATGAATGGTTGAAGGGAAACTAGCATCAATCCATTTTACGGCTAAAGATCCTAGAGCGATGGATAAGATATTAAAGAAAAAGTCAGTGAGAAAAGTTGTTTTGCGCCAATATTCTAAAGCTAGTATGAGACAAGCAATTAGAAAAGCGACCAACATATCGATATTAGTTCCGCCAAAGAGAATGACGAAGAGGACCATCAGGATTAGGTTAATGTATTTAATTAAAAAGCCATACTTATCATCCTTGATATTTTTCATAGCTTCATAGGCTTGATCAACAGATATTGCGCCAGAAACATAGGATCTAGAAATATCATTTACTTTAGCGATGTGTTGGATATTGTTTTGTCGCTGATTTATGCGGACAATACCAGAAAAACTATATTCTGCCAAGTCTGTATCTGTTAGCGATAAAAAAAGACCGGTGGTGTTGGAATAGCTAGAAGGGGAGTCAAGGCCAGTTGTTTGAAGGATTCTCAAAGTCGTGTCTTCAACACGGTGTTCCTCGGCATTGGATTCTAAAAGAATCTTCCCAGCTAAACGTGCTAATTTAAAAACTTTCTTATAGAAAATACGCATTCAACCACCCTCCTTCTTTTTTATATTTTAGAACCTATTGCTTTAAAAGGCAAGGAGAGTCAATCAATTGGTCGAGTACTATGAGTAAAGTATAATAATTGTTAAATAATTAATTACGAAAGGACGAACTTATGGCCTATCAAGCGAAAACCAAACAAACTCAAGCTAGCGTTAAAGCATTTATTCAAAGCATCGAAAAAAGAAAAGTGTCATGATACAATAATCATAAAGGGGTGATTTAATGGATCAATCAAGTTTACTGATCAATGATTCCACAATTGAGCATTTAATTACCATGGAAGATACCGTTGAAATTATTGACAATGTTTTTAAAGAATTTGCGGCTGGTCAAGTGGTTAATCCAGGTAAGGTAACTTTGGATATGGGGGAAACGGGAGGCTGGCCTTTTCATGAAGCCTTTCTTAACGCCATGCCAGCTTATTTAGGCTCTCTAAAAGTAGCAGGTCAAAAATTTGTGGGAGGTTTTGCAGGAGAACGAGCTAAAGCGGGTTTACCCTTTATTAATGCGATGATCATGCTAGTCGATGCTAGAATGGGTAATTTTATTTCAGTATTAGATGGGACACGGATTTCGAATATGCGAACCGGAGCGCAAGCAGCTGTAGCTTTAAAATATATGCTTAATAAGCCTAAGGTTAAAATGGGTATCTTCGGCGCTGGTCAACAAGCTAGACAGGTTACTCATGCCATTTCAACTGTTTTTGAGATAGTAGAATTAAGGGTTTGGAATATCCACCACGATACAGCCGAAGAGTTTAAAGAGGATATGCAAAAATATGTCCAAGGCGCCATTAAAATCTGTGAAGACGGTCAAGAGGCTTGTCAAGTAGACGCGGTTTTTACCCTAACTCCTTCTAAGGTTGCTTTAATAAAAGAAGAGTGGGTACAAAAAGGAACTATCGTTTTCCCAATGGGATCCTACCAAGAAATTGAATACGAATTGATCCATCAAGCAGATGCTATTGTGGTCGACCACGTCAGTCAAGCTCTTAATCGTGGAATCTTAAAACCTCTCTATCAGTCAGGTCAAATTTTAGAAGAAGATATCACAGCTACTTTGGCTGAACTTTCTGAGAGTCCGAGTGAAAAGATTGATCCAAAAAATCAGCGCATCATCTGTATTCCAATTGGAATCGGTGCCACGGATGTAGCTGTCGCTCACGAAGTCTATCAAAGGGCCTTAGCACAAGGATTGGGAACTTCCTTTGATTTTACCGCTTAATTATTTATTGACCAACATCCTAGAGCTTCTTTTAAGAGCGAGCAATACTTATATTTCTCCTATATTAAAAGTAGGTTAAATTGAGTCGTTTAAGATTACAAACGCTTACATTTTGTTTATAATGGTTTTAAGTGACTTTCAGTTAAAAAATAGGTTTAGAAAAGAGGGTTTCGATGAAAATCGTGGATGATTCGAGAAGGTTGGTTGCAGTAGATGAACAAGAAAATACACTGGCACAGATGGTTTATGAATTAACCGAAGGCGATAAAATCTGGGTCACTCATACTTTTACTCACCCTACCAACCAGGGTAGGGGGCTAGCTGGCGAGTTGTTCAATGCAATGGTCGATAAAGCCCGGAGGGAAGGAAGAAAGATTACTTCCACTTGCACCTATGTGACCCACAAGCTAGCTAAGGATCCTGAAAAATATCAGGATGTGACGGCAGACTCTTAAGGATTTAAGCCAATAAATTAAGACCTCCCATTGGTTCGTTAATCAATGGGAGGTCGTCTTTGTATTAAGCTTATAGATGGAAGGCTGAAGCAATTTCTCCTTCTATCTCCGCGTTCAAAATCGCTGATAATTTAAGTCGTGCTTTTACGCCAGAAAGTCCTTGCGCAAATATGATCCCCATTTGTTTCAATTGTTTACCACCGCCTACATAGTCATAGACATCTTCAGTGACTCCGTTAAAGGCTCGAGAAACCATCACAATAGGAATGTTTTTTTCTAACAGTTGTTGAATGGGTGGAAGAGTCTCGGGTGGAATATTACCAGCGCCTAATCCTTCAATAACTAAGCCATCAAAATTATTATCTAGGACTGTTTGAAAGAGTTCGGGCCCCATGCTGGCGTAAGTTTTAATTAAGACAACTTTTTTACTAATTGAATTAACTTTATAATATTCACGGTGCAGTGATTCTTGGAAATAAATGACCTGGTTTTTAGAAATTAATCCAATCGGTCCAAAGGTAGGTGTCTGGAAGGTTGCAACATTAGTGGTATGGGTTTTGGTCACATAAGTAGCGGTATGGATTTCTTCATTCATCACCACTAATACCCCTTTGCCGCGGGACTTCTCATCACGGGCTACAAAGATGGAAGAGCGGAGATTGGCTAAACCGTCAGATCCAATTTCGTTACTTGAGCGCATGGCTCCCGTTAAAACGACTGGAATGGGGATATCAAGGGTTAGTTCTAAGAAATAGGCTGTCTCTTCCAGAGTATCTGTTCCGTGGGTGACAACAATGCCATCATATTGATCCGATATCGATTGAATATAATTGCTAAGATTGAGCATCAATTCTTCGTTCATATGCGGTGAAGGAATATTCATTAAATCTTCCACAGTGATATCAGCGAATTGGTTAAAGAAAGAAGATTGGGTAATAATTGGGTTTTCAGATGAGGGAGATACCTTACCACTGGTTTGGTCTTCAGACATGGCAATCGTGCCACCGGTATTAATTAATAATAATTTCTTCATGCTTTCACTCCTCATGGTTGTTCTTAGAAAAGTATAACGTTTTCAAATTCAGTAAACAATCCCTACCGCTTTGATTTTAATAAGAGTTTGGTTAAAGTTATGAAAAGGCGTTTCCCCTGTCTAAATCCAGATGAACCAGATGTAATAGGGAAAACTTCTTTGGGCTTTTTAAAAAATTAGGGTGTTAAGGATGATAATATAGGGCGGATTTTATAATGAACTTGACACTCATTCGTCTAAGTAAAAAACGACACTGAATTCATTTTATATTGAAGTGACCAATCATCAATAAAGGAGAATTCAAATGTCGCATGATTATCGGAATACACCTACGCAAAAAGAAAAGAATAAACGGATTTTCACTTATTGACTATAGGCTATAGGCCGCATAGTTACAATAAATATTGTGGCTCGTGTTTAGGGGTTCACATCAAAAATGAGTGGATTTTATGCTTATTAAGTGATTTTTAGATGTGTCTTATTGTTGACATTTTCATAAATATACCTATACTAAATTAAGTCGAATTAGACTAAACTAAAAATTTTTTGTCAATAGTCTAATATCATTTTAATCACTTTAAAATAAAATTAAAAGAGGCCATCGGAGTTTAAGGATTAAAAATGGAGGGGATATCAGAAAAAGAAAAAGAACTAAATAGATGGAAAAGGTTCGTTAAAACTTTTCAATAATGATTAATCTTTTAAAAAATAGATATTTTGCTGAAAATCTTTGGGTATCATTTTTATTAAATTAAATAGGAGGAAACATTATGACAAATGCCATCGTCGAAGTTGAGGATTTAACTATGGCCTATCAAGAACAACCTGTTCTTTGGGATATTGACGTTAAAATTATGAAAGGATCAAGAACAGCTATTATTGGACCTAATGGTGCTGGTAAGTCTACTCTAATTAAAGGGATTCTAGAATTAGAAAAGCCCCTTTCAGGAAGAGTATCTATACTGGGAACACATTTTGATGCCATAAAAAATAAAGTCGCCTATATTCCCCAAGCCAGTGAAGTCAACTGGGATTTTCCAACCACTGTAGAAGATGTAGTCTTAATGGGGAGATATGTTCATTTAGGATGGATTAAACGGCCACGTAAAATTGATTATGAAAAGGCTCATCAAGCCTTAAAAGAAATTGGTATTTATGAGTATAAAGACCGCCAAATTTCTCAATTGTCAGGTGGTCAAAGACAGCGTGTATTTATTGCACGAGCCATTGCTCAAGAAGCAGAGATCTACTTTATGGATGAACCCTTAGCAGGAGTGGACAAGCGGACCGAAAGAATCTTTATCGACTTTGTCAAGCGAATCCAGCAAAAGGGGCACACGTCGATTGTTGTTCATCATGATTTGAACACTATTAAACAATATTTTGACCATGTTATTATTTTAAATAAACGTCTAATTGCGGCGGGACCAACTGAAGAAGTCTTTGTTCATGAACATTTAGTTAAAGCGAATATGACTTGGGGAGGCGAAATTTAAAGTGGATATTTTAACTAGTTATTCCTTTATTTTAATTGCACTTTCTACTTTTCTTTTAGCCTCTGCTTCAGGAGCAGTAGGAGCTGTGAGTGTATTTAAAAGTCAATCTCTGATTGGCGATGCAATTGGGCATGCTACTTATCCTGGGATTGTTTTAGCCTTCATGTTGACGCTCTCCAAAGATACCATGACCATGATGATCGGAGCCGTTATTAGTGGGGGAGTGGCTTACGGTTTAATTCAAATCATTGACCAACATTCCAAACTTAATTTAGATGCAATTCTAGCCATCATTTTATCATCTTTCTTTGGTTTTGGTATGGTATTAAAGAGCAATATTTCTGGCAATCCGCGTTTTAAAGGAGCTTCTCAAGCAGGGTTAAAAAATTACCTTTTCGGTCAAGCCTCTTATATTATGGAAAATGATTTAAAAATCATTTTAATTGTGGCCCTTATCTCTATTTTTATATTAATTCTCTTTAAAAAAGAAATTAAGTTGTTTGTCTTTGATGAAGTTTATGCGAAAACAGTGGGTATTAAACCTGTTATTCTTTACAGTATTATTCTGGTCATGACGATGAGTTTAATTGCTGTAGGCTTAAAACTTGTCGGAACCATTCTAATTGCTTCAATTTTGATTGTACCTTCCATTGCAGCGATGCAATGGACCCATCGTTTTGAGCGCGTTTTAATTCTTTCAGGGATCTTTGGTGGAATATCTGCCGTGATTGGAACTTATATCTCTACCAAATATAACGGTATGAGTACGGGTCCGACTATTATTTTGACCTTATCAATTGTCGCATTACTTTCGATGCTTTTTGGTAAAAAGGGAATTGTTCAAAAAACACTCATGCCAAAAAAAGGAGGAGAATTCAATGATTGAGAATATCTTATTATTATTTGATATTACCTATGAATCACTGATCATTCTGGTATTGACAGCTATCGCTTGTGCAATCATTGGCTGTTTCCTTTTATTGAGAAATCTTTCGATGTTAGGAGATGCCATTTCTCATACCGTATTATTAGGAATCGTATTAGCTTATTTTATCGCTCATGACTTAACATCCCCCTTATTAATAATTGGCGCCGCTTTGATAGGCGTTTTTACTGTCTGGGGCGTCGAGAGTTTATCCAATACCGGCTTAATAAAAAATGATGATGCGGTTGGTGTTGTCTATCCGCTCTTTTTCGCCTTATCCGTTATTTTAATTACTAAATATGGGAGGAACGTCCATCTTGATACGGATGCTGTGTTAATGGGGGATGTGGGAATGGCTTCCTTAACTCGTTTGGATGTCTTTGGTATTTCGATTGCTAAATCAGCTGTTCAAATGAGTGTTATGTTACTCATAAATATTTTGTTTATTGTACTCTTCTATAAGGAATTGAAAATCACAACCTTTGATGCCCAATTTGCCCAAGTGGCTGGGTTTACCCAGATTGTGCTCTTTTATGGTTTGATGTTGTTAACTTCAATCACAACGGTTGTCGCTTTTGATGCGGTGGGGGCCATTCTTGTTATTTCCTTCTTAATCGCACCAGCTGCTTCAGCCTATCTCATTGTAAAAAAATTAAATCATATGCTTTTGATAGCCAGTCTTTATGCAATTTTTAACTCCGTTTTGGGTTATTTTATCGGCTTAGGCTTAAATGTTTCACTCTCTGGTATGACAGCCACCATTGCAGGAATCACGTTTGGATTGACTTTCTTGTTTAATAAAAATGGATTCATTACTCAAATGGTCCGTAAGATTCAACAAAAAAGGACCTTAAAAGAAGAATTATTTATTATGCATCTGGCAAATCATAGGAATACAGTCAATGAATTGAGTGAAGTTGGCTTCCAATCAATAAAAGAGCATTTACAATGGCCCCAAGAGCAAATTGAAAAAGTAGCAAACCGTTTAATAAAAAATGACGAAGTTTTTCATGATAATTTGAATGCTACTTATCAACTAACTTCAAAAGGTCAAGTAAGAGTAAAATCTCTTAAAGAAAGGTATAATCTTTAATTCAGTCCTCTAACGCCAATCTGTTTGCGCATAAGAATCCATGTCCATTACTAGGACGTGGGTTCTTTTAATATTGAAGATATAAATGAATAAAATAAGGAATCTTTGGTAAAAGTTTACAAAGTTAATTATCCTTTATCAAAAAAATAAGGAAAAATCTTTAATTAGTTTAGATTTGTCTAAAATTCTGTTGACATGTAATGATTACTATTATATACTTACCTTACAAAAATAATTAGGGTAACCTAAAAAGGAGATATAGTATGAAAAAGTTTATTAAGTTTCTGTTCGCAATGGCATTGTTTATGGGGTCATCCGTTAGTTTAGCTTCGAGTGTTGCAGCTGAAGAAAAACCAATGGTTACTGTAACCACCTCATTTTTAGGAGATATGGTAAAGAACTTAGCCGGAGATCTGGTAACCATTGAAATGATTATTCCAGCAGGGGAGGATCCGCATTTGTATGAGCCAAGACCTCAAGATTTGCAAAAATTAAAAGAAGCTGATCTTGTTTTATACCATGGTTTGCATTTTGAAGGAAAAATGATTGAACAATTAGAACCAATTGGTGTGGCAGTTTCAGAAAATTTTGATTCGAATGAGGTCGGAGTAATGGACGATGATGGGGGAATGGCTGTCGATCCTCATTTCTGGTTTGATTTGAATCTCTATCAACAAGCTACTCAAAGAGCTTCTGAAGCCCTAATCGAGTTAATACCAGACAATGAAGCTGAAATTATGGAGCATACCGATAAGTATATTACGCAATTGAAAGAATTAGATAAAGAATTAGAGGAAAAAATTGCTTCAATTCCAGAAGAAAGTCGCTTCTTAATTACCCCACATGATGCTTTCAATTATTTCTCAAGAGCTTATAATATTCCAGTACGTGCTCCTCAAGGGGTAACAACCGATTCTGAGGTTTCTAATAAAGATATTGATGATACTGTTGATTTTATTGTTGAAAATAAAATTAAAGCAATCTTTGCTGAATCAACAACCGATCCAGCACGGATGGAAAAATTAAAAGAAGCTTGTGCCTCTAAAGGTTTTGAAGTGAAAGTTGTTAGTGGAGAAGGTCAAGAACTTTTCTCTGATTCATTAGCACCTGAAGGTCAAGAGGGAGATACATTTATTGATATGTGTCGTCATAATGTTGATTTAATTGTAAACAATTTAAAATAATAACTTAAATACGATTCGACCTAAAATATACCGAGGAATTCTCGGTATATTTTTTTGTATGGTTAACTCAAAATCTTATTTCAGTAAAGCCTTGAGAGATAAACTTATGGGCTTTATGAACATATAAATAGATTTATAGATCAAGCTTAATATGCAATGAAAGTTTAATAATTATCCTTATAATTAGCTATAATTCTTACTGAAAAGGAAGATCCGAATGATATAACTTAGATTCTAGCCGTAAATAAGATAATGTATATTATGTAAACCCATATAAATAAATTGTATTTCAAACTAAAAAGCCTAATAGAATCATTCTATTAGGCTTCTAACGAGACGGACCAAGCTATGATTAAAGATCTGATTCAACGGCTGACTCTTCTATTGAGAGGTCACTTATAGTTTCGTCTTGAAGAACTGTTTGCTCAGTATCAAGTTGAGTTTCTTCAGTTTCAGCGTCATCTGCCGATTTCTCAACCGTTGTTTCTTCAATTTGTTCAACTGATGTTATTTCTTCTTCGATCGCTTCATCTGTAGAAAGCTCTTCAAAAGTATCGCCGACAATCACTTCTTCTACGGAAGCTCCTTCACTCTGATCTTCACTAACACTTTCTTCATTAGCTTCAATTGCTTCATCCACAGCAACTTCATCATTAAGAGCTTGGATGGTAGCTTCTTCTTCAGTGACTTCTGTTGCAATCACTTCTTCGGTTTCTGTTATCTTATCATCAAACAATAATTCTAATTCATGAATCATTGAATAGACATCTCTTAAAGTAGAATTTGGATTTAATTGAACCCCAACTGCTTTTGTAAGTGTTTGATTGATTTTAGAATATACTTCATAAGGTTGTTTACCGAGAACTTCTTTATCCCGTCTAAATCTTGTATTCCAAATCACTTCATCTAGGATTGATTGAACATAAATATTAGCACGAGAATCTAAATGAAGATCGGGTGTATGGGCTGCTTTTGTTTCTAAAGCTTGCAATTCAGCCATTCTTTTTTCAATTTTTTCTTTTGAAGCAAATGGGTCTGATAAAGTAACTAGTGTTCTTGTAATTGCAAAACCATAATCTTTATGTATAGATAAATCTTTATTTTTGAGTTCACTTGTTGCATAATCAATGGACTCAATAATGTTTTTTAAAGCATTCATCCGGCTACCAATTGAGTTTAGGTTAAATATAGTATCTGATTGTTTTATCCCATTTAACTCGCCACCGAGTTTATCGATTAACTTAAAGGCTTGTTCTAATGATTTTTCATATTTTTTAGAAAGAACTCTTTCAGAAATTTTTACCAGTTTATCTTCTTCAATTTTTAATTCTTCTAGATCTGAAGCAACCTCATGATCTTTTACAATGTCTGGAAGTGTCAAGTCTTTTGATACGATTGATCCCACTTCGTAACCTAAAATTGATTGAAGTTTTTCTTGTAATTGTTGAACGGATAAATTAATATCCTTGACAGTCGATTTTGGATCCAACTGCACACCTACGGCTTTAGTAATTGTTTTATTAAGATCATTATACTGTTCAAAAGGAAGTTTACCTAATATGTTTTTATCTCTGATAAAACGTGTATTCCAAATGGCGTTATCTAATTTAGCTTTTACATAGATTGTTGCAATGTCCTCTTCAGTTAAATCTGGATAATCATTGATGGCCTCTTTTAGATCTAAGATTTGTTGTACTTGATGATCGATTGAAGCTTGTGAAGAAAATGGGTCTGCTAAAGTGATTAAAGCTTTAGTGATTGTATATCCCATGTCTTTATGGGCATGGCTGACTTTATTAGTAGCTTCAGTCGTTGCGTATACAATTCCATCAATGATCGTTACTAATGCTTCAATCCGACTTCCAATTGTATCAACCTTTAATGGAACTTTGCCCGCTATGCTTGCTTCGAGAGTGGCTTCTTTCTTGATGTTTTCAACCAATTTTGAAGCTCTTTCAAGGATATTTTCATAATTTGTACCCGCTAAAACTTCTTTCAGATGCTTAATTTGCTCTTCTTTATCTTTAATTACGAGCAGATCTTCCTTGTGATCAGCTACACGATCACGTTTAGTGACTTCTACAACTTTACCTTGTAAGGCTTGATTAAGTTGACTTTCAATTTCAGCCACCGCTTGGTCGATTTCTCCAACGGTTGATTTTGGATCAAGTTGAATTCCTACTGCTTTTGTGATTGCGCGATTTAAAGAATGATAGACATTGGCACCCATCTTACCTAATATTTTTTCATCCCGAATAAAACGCGTATTCCAAATGGCTTTATCTAATTTAGCTTTTGAGTAAATAGTTGCTGTATCTTTTTCACTGAGATCTGGTAAAGCAGCTGCCTCACTCTTGGTTTCTCTCAATTCAGCAATTAATTTCTCAATGCTATTGTTCGAAGAAAGCGGATTCAACAGAGTGTATGTAAGATGTGTAATTTTTAATCCCATCATATGGTGGGCATCGATTATTTTATTATTCAAATGATTAACGGAATAATCAATTGCCTCAATTACTTCTGTAATAGCAGTTAGACGTGGCCCTATTGAATTTAAAGCATAAATTGTTTCAGGATTTATACCCTCGCCTTTTGCTATTGCAGTAGCGTCTGAGATGACTGTTTCTAAAATATCAAAACTTTTATTTAGGAGATCTTCATAGGGAGTCCCTAAGACCGTTTGTTCTAATGCTTCTAATTTGTCTTTTTGATTTACTATTTCTATTGCTAAATCTTGTACATTTGCACTATAAGCTTGCGAAGTATTTGACGCTTCTTCTTGTGCGTATATTGATTGTTGCATCAGAGGAGTTCCAACACTAGCTAGCAATAATGCACTTGAAAAAATGATTGACATTTTTCTCATAAATACCACCTCGATCTATTATGATAAAATAATTATAACACGATTAGAAAAAAAATCAATATTTTATCTCGAAACAGTTTGATACAAATTGCTTATATTAAAATGCGTAATATGTTCATTCTCAAACCCTCCCATTTAAAATAAAAAAGAAACAATCTAAAATGTAGATTGTTTCAGGATTTGATACTTTATTCAATGGATCAATTATTGCTCATTAATCAGCTTCTCAACCGTCATAAAGTCTTTTGAGGTTCCCAGTATTACCAACATATCCCCTTTATGGATGACCGAATGAGGTTCAGGATTTCCAAGAAAATCACCCGAATCTCGAATAATTCCAACTATATTAAAGCCATGTTTAGCTCTCACGTCTAAATCGATTAGACTTTTATCCACCCATAATGAAGGGGTGGTTACTTCGAAGATGGAATAGTCATCAATAATATTAAAATAATCAACAAGATTCTTAGAGGATAAACTATAAGCTAATTTACGGCCACTTTCTTTTTCTGGAATAATCACTTTATCAATGCCAACCTTTTTAAGAACTTTGGCATAATAATCGGTAGAAGCTTTGCCGATGATTGTTTTTACACCGATTTCTTTTAAAGTGATGGTAGATAATATAGACGCTTCTAAATCCGATCCAATTGCAATAATGGCTGTTTGGATATTCGCTAGCCCTAACTCATGAAAAACCTCAATGTTTTTGATATCTGCGCAAATTGCATGGGTTACATAAGGAGCGATTCGGTTGATGCTTTCTTCATTATGATCAATAATAATCACTTCATGTCCCAGTTTCATTAAATTCTCCGCTAAACTACGCCCAAATCTTCCGGCGCCAATCACTAGATATTCCTTCACATAATCACCCCACTAAGATACTTTCTTGTGCTTCGCGATAATTGTTCGAGGCTTTGGATTTGAAGAAGACAAACACCATCGCCATGGGTCCAATTTTACCAAAAATCATGGTAAAGATTATCACTATTTTACTCATCACACTTAAACTGGCTGTAATTCCTTGGCTTAATCCCACTGTACCATAAGCAGAGATAATCTCATAATAAAGATTAACCAGTGACTTATTAGGTTCAAAGAGGGTAAGCAAGATTAAAGCGATACCCACCCAAGAAAAAGAAAGAAAGAAAATGGCCAGTGATTTCAATATATTCTTCCTAGGAATCCGACGTCTAAAGACAACGGTATCTTGACTTTCGCGCAAATACGACAGAGTATAAAGAATTAATAAGGCAAAGGTTGTAACTTTTAAGCCACCGGCTGTTCCTCCGGGTGCCCCTCCAATAAACATCAGTAGATTCGTCACCAAGTAGCTCGGGGTGCGTAAGCCTCCTTGTTCGATCGTCGCAAAACCAGCCGTTCTTGTCGTTACCGATTGAAAAAAAGCCGCAGTCAATTTATCCACAAGATTTAAGGGTCCTAACGTACTAGGATTTTGCCATTCAACAACTAAAAAGAATAAGGCAGGTAAGATAATTAAAAGACTTGTTGTCACTATAACAAGTTTTGTATGCAAGCGAAGAGGCTTTCCATTTAAGTAATGGTGGATTAAATTTCTGCTAACTGAAAAACCGAGTCCCCCTACTATAATTAAGAACATTAGTACGATATTTATCCAATTATTATCGACATAGCCCATAAAACTTTGGTCACCGATAATATCAAAGCCGGCATTACAAAAAGCAGAAACAGAGTGAAAGATACTATTGATGACGCCTTTAATGACCCCATATTCAGGTATAAATTGAAAGCTTAATAAAACAGCACCAATGGCTTCAATAATTAAAGTAGAATAAGCGACATACCGCACAAGGTCTGCTACCTCACTAAAAGTAGTGGTATTTTTTTCTTCTGCTAAGAACTTACGATTAGAAAAAGACAGCCGTCTCCCCATTAACATACCAATGGTTCCCACACCGGTCATGATTCCAATACCGCCTATTTGTATGAGAATTAAAATGACCGTTTTACCAAATGGCGACCAATGACTTGCGGTGGTTAAAGTCGCTAGACCCGTGACGCAAACTGCAGAAGCGGCTGTAAAGATACTATCAATCAATGAGGTCTGCACACCCTCATTAGTTGCAAAAGGTAATTTTAAACAGAGGCTCCCAATTAAGATGAGGCCCAAGTAGCTATAGAAGAATAATTCAGCAGGATTGATTGAAATGAGATCTTTTTTCCACTGGTTATAGACAAGCATGACTTTCCACCCTTCTGTGCACAAAAGTTAGTTATATCGTGGTTTAGCTTTTTTAATTTTGCTATTCCTATAGTAGTGAAAAAAAACAGGAATTTCAAACACAAATTACTCATTGTTTATTTTGACCAGCAACTTATCAATAGACTCATTTTACCCTAGAAAAGCTACGATTAGCTTTTTTTCTTTTGATGAATAAAACTATAATAGACAAGAAAATAAATAAGCTTAACGCAATCGTAAGCCATAACTTCCATGGAGATGGCTGTCTTCTTGTTATTGTCTCTTGAACGCTTTCTTTCGGATATGGAATACGTTTACCAATAACCAATAAGCGATGACTATTAATCATATAGGGTGTGCAGGTTAATAAAGTTACTCGATCTTCTGCTTCTTCAATTTTGAGGGATTCAAAATCATTAGGTTCAATCACTTTGATTTCAATCACTTGATAAGCTAAATCATCGCGCAAGTTATGGAGGAAAAATAAGTCGCCAACTTCCATTTTGTTTAAATCAGAAAATAATTTGGCGCTAGGTAAGCCTCTATGAGCTGTAATGACGCTATTTGTTCCTTTACCACCAACAGGTAAGCTGGTTCCTTGGAGGTGAGCGGCTGCTTTTTGTAAGACTTCTTCAGTCGCTCCTGCATGGATAGGTAATGAGAGATCAATCTTAGGAATATCGATAAAGCCTATCTGTTCATTGATTTCGAGCATGCGAGCATATTCTTTAATTCCTTCCTTTTGTTTTTTGGTAAAAGGATCCACCACGCCATTCATACTAGGAAGGATGGTCGAATTATAAGCATGGGCTAATTCAATCCGACGGTCTAATTCAGTTTGTGATATTTTGATAGATTGGTCCCTAAATTCTTCTACTTGCGTTCTTGCCGCTTGGTTATGAATATAACGCGCTACAAAAGGATAGGCGACCAAGGTCAAACCCAAAAGGAAAATAAAAATGTTTAAAACAGCTTTGATATTTCTTCTATTGATTGTAGCCACCTACTTTCCATTGTCAGTCTTTTTTCGATTATACAGCCAAAAAAGAATAGTAAGTAGTAGTAAAAGTAACAGGAGTAATAAAAGCCAGCGGTACTTGATAAAGAAGTTCATAGAGGTCTTGCGGTCTTTTTCAAATTCATCCTCTACATAAGGAATACGGTGTCCTCTAACCAGTAGGCGGTGACTATTGATCATATAGGGGGTACAAGTAATTAATGTCATATAATCATGCTCTGGAACAATATCAAGATATCCTATTTCATGAGGTAAGATGACATCGATTCGATCGACTTGATAGGCTAAAGTTTCATTTAAGTTGTTAAAATAAAAGACATCATCTATTTTTAACTTGTCTAAATGCGAAAATAAACGTGCATTCGGCAACCCTCGATGCCCTGTAATAACTGCATGGGTGTGAAGTCCACCTACCGGCAGACTTGTCCCTTCTAAATGTCCGATTCCTTTTTGCAACACTTCTTCACTGGTTCCAGCAAAAACTGGTAAGTATTCATTTATTTTAGGAATATCAATGACACCAATTTGTTCATTAATCTCCAACATATGCGCATAGGCTGCACGTCCTTCTTGATGATCTTTTTCTGAAAAAGGATCCGAAAGCTTTGAAACGCCCTCTTTTTTCTGACTTAATTGGTCGTTGTAGGCTTGGGCAAGAAAAACACGTCGGTCCACTTCTTGTATAGACAGTTGTTGTACAGCCTCCTTATAGCTATTCACTTCCACGCGTGAGGCTTGGTCATAGAGGTAACGTGAAATAAAAGGATAGCATAAAGCTATCCCTCCCATTATAAAAAGTAGATTATAAAAAAAGAGTTTAATTTTTTTCTTCTTCATAAAGTTTACATGAAATCCTTTCTGTACCAGTTGTCGACTTATAAAAAAGAATGAATAAACCGATGGTTATAAAAAGAAAAGCAAGGTAGAAATATTTAGTTTTACATTCTCCTGTCGTTGGTAAAAAGCCAATATCACTTGGTTTAGAAGGTCGGTTAATAGGAATATCTTGCTCTTGCTTTGATGCTTCAACTGGATGGTTGACGATCTCCATTACAGTATAGTTCCAATAACTCTGACTGGTTATTTCAAAGGGAATGGCTTGTTCAAAGGGTTGGTATTTTAGACCTTGTACAATGGGGGCTTCGATTTCGATAAGATAGTATTTTCCTAAGGGCAGATTATTGACTTCAAAATATCCTCGTGAATCAGATTCTACAATGTAGAAAGACCCTTCTTTCGAAGAGACTGGTTCGAAGAGGCGTTTTTTACTATTCCAAGTGACTACTTCAAAGCGTGCACCCATCAAGCCTTGCGCCGGCTTTTTATGGTTGACCTTTCGGAAATGTTGTCCGCCCTTTTCAAGCCCTTCTTCAAATGAGCTTTCATCTGTAGGCTCTGTGGTTGAGTCTTGAGAAGTCTCTTTAGCAATCAGATAATTTTTAACTAAAACTTCAGTAACTTCACCAGCCTTAATAGTGAAATGTATTTTTTTTGAAAGCTGATACCCATCGACCGTTTTTAGTTCAACTAATACATAGTCTCCTTCTGGTAATGAAGCGAGAGTGATTTCACCAAGAGAATTCGACTTCAATTCAGCCTTGCCCGAAGGATCCGTTGTAAAATGCCCTTCTTTAAACAACATTGGCTGGTCTGAATTCGCTGCATAAATATAAAAAGTAACATTCGCTAAATTCTTCCAATCATCCATTTGGTTAGTGGTCACTTCACCGATCACTTTGATTTTTAGGTAGCCCGTTTGAACGCGCTTAGGGAAAACATCAACTTCAAAAGCGTTTTGATAAGGCAAATCGATGATAAATGGTACCGTACGCTCTTCTTTTTTACCGGCTTGATTGATTTCTAATCCGTAATAGCTACCATCCGGAAGCCCGTCAATAATGGCTAGAGAATTTTCATTCGTTTTTGAAGAGTAAGATTGTTTAAATAGATGATCTAATTCACTAACTTTCTTTTCTTTTAAAGAAGCGATATCTGCTTGAGAATAGGTGGGATCGACCTTCCATACTCTATATTCTCTTATTGTTTCACTATCAACAGAATGAATGATCAAGCGATTGGATGTGGCTGAAATATGATTAAATGGTATGATCATTAAGGTAAAAAGCATCAATAGAAATGTAGTAAGTTGTTTAAATAACTTCATATCATACCTCCTAGTTTGAATATCCTTTGTTAAGGGAAATAGGCCTATTTCCCTTAACAAAGGATGGAGAAAATCTCCATACCTTAAATTCTTAATCGTTTAGGCTTCTTCTTTGGCCTTACGACGACCATAAATTGCAAGGAACATTAGTAATGCGCCTGCTACGATGAAGATGACAGTCCCCATACCACCAGTTGCTGGGATAGATGGACGTAAATTATTAGTAATCTCAAGTTTTTGATTATCTTTTTCTACTGAAAAATTAACAGCATCGGCTAACAACTGATAACCCTCCGGTGCTTTAGTTTCTTTAACTGAATACTGCGATGGTTTAGTTCCCTCATTTCCTTGCGCTGAGTATGCCAGTCCGTCAATTGAAAAATTACCCTCGGCATCAGATTTTAATTGGATAACCTTACCAACCATTGCATCTGGGAATTTTGGATTACTCTCGGCATTGTTAAGGGTGATAAGGTGTTCGTTCCACTTCATCGGAGCATTATCTTCTAAGACAGTAAAAACAGCTTCTGAAAGAGCTTTCTTATTGGAGTCAACTTTTTGAAATTCTTGACTTCCGTATTTGATCGAAACATCATTTGAAGCGCTAGTAGTCTCTTCTACCACACTATTATTGTAAGTAATTGTTGCATTGTTTGTAATTGGTGTATCAGTAGATGAGTGAGTGCCGTTAAGGTAGGCAGTAAAACTAACTTCAATAAATGGTGCTTCATTTGTATTGGACGAAATACCATCGATTTCATTATCAGCGATTTTATTTCGATTTGCTAAAGGAACTTGAGAAGCGATTTGTTCGATACCCTTTGGTGTTAAAGCAATACTTATAGTTTGACCACTGACTGAATAATTGAAATGATCTTCTATAATTAACGTTTCATTTCCCACCTTAATCGTCGGTTTAAGGTCATCATGCTTAATCGTTAAGGCCGGATCTAACTGGTCTGTAAAGGTATATTTTGAATATTTTTCAATATTTGTTGGGATGGTTCCTTTTAAAATATATTGAAAAGCTTCGCCAACATTGAATGAGGCTTCATTAAAACCCAACTTAGCAATATCCTTACCGATAACCGGAAAAGCACCTGTAACGTTTTTAGGATAAATATGAATATCTTTAAGATATTCACTACCGTCAAATTTAGTCATTGGAAAAGCAATTACAAATGGAACCGCTAATGACTCCGTTACGGAATTTGGTTTTTTTGTTTCAAAAACAGCAAAGTATTTAGGG
The DNA here is from genome assembly GCF_050409485.1 of Facklamia sp. P12945. NCBI lineage: Bacteria > Bacillati > Bacillota > Bacilli > Lactobacillales > Aerococcaceae > Facklamia > Facklamia sp. P12945. Next base: position 19,245 of record NZ_JBNUPJ010000015.1, on the reverse strand, counting down.
TTAGCAGGATCAACATTTACTGTCCATTCAACCGTTCCATTTGAATCGGTTTCACCGAGAAGTTGGCCTCCAGATGCTGGCTGGGTAGGCTTTGTACCAGCAATTGCTTTATCATAGCTATCTTTATCAATTTTATAAGCTGTAAAACTTACTCCAGATAAGGGTTTTACATTGGTACCGAGAGTAGAAAGGTCTGTAATTATTGTCCCGTCCTGGTTTGCTTTTGGCAAATCAGAATTATATGAATCTGCTTGCAGTTTATGAATGGTTACCTTTGCATCGAAAGGTTCTGTTGCAAATACTGAAGGGGCCTGAGTTAAAATGTTCGAGAGTCCCAAAATAAAAACAAGGACTGCTGTTAATAAGTTGCTTTTTTTCATGTGTTTACTCCTTTTCATGTGTTTTTTTTGATTGAAGATAATAAAAACTTGTTAAAGCCATTAATATGAAGCCGGAAACTAGATAAATCAGCACCCCCGTTCCTCCAGTAAGTATAAGGTCATGCGATTGGTAATTCATTACAACAATTTCATTGTCATTACCGTCAGAGCTTGTTTCTCGTTTGCTAATAAAATCGACTTGCTTTTCATCCAATATGAATTCCGCTTGGCCTGTTTTATTCCCTTGGGAATCGGTACTTTCAATAATTTCAATAGTTAATGGTTGTCCCAGGAGCTTATAGCCTGCAGGGGCCTTTTCTTCATATAATAGGTACTTTCCAAGAGGTAAATCTTTAAAGACGATGGAATTATAATTATTCTGGCTAACGACTTGATCAATAAGACGGTGATCTTTATTATCCTCAGCTTTAGATTTTAAGCGAAAGATGCTGCCAGTTATTCTTGTAGTAGGGTCCTCACCGTCAATTTTATTGAAACTAAAATCGGTCCTGATAAGTTCATTAATCACAACATAGCCCTTATTAGCATCTAAGACGATTGCATTTTCGTTCTTAATTAAATCATCCGGCATTATAGAGACGTTGTTACTTCTATCTACTTGAATGATAACTGGCTTAACAATTTTTCGATAGCCATCTGGTACAAAGCTTTCATCCAGATGGAAATAAACATAATTCTCCTCTGTTCTGATGGGACGATAATTAGATAATTCTTGGTTAAAACTAACTCTTCCATTGGTATCACTGGTAACTGTCCAGCTTTCATGACTCGAACTTAATCCACTTGCTGGGTCCCCTTCCATACGGGTCAATGTAAAGCCGGCACCAGCTATAGCATTGCCATAGTCTCCATTTTGATTATTAATATCATCCCGTTTCCAAAATTCAATTTCGATCGGATGGAAACGGTTGATCACTCTCGGAATGCCATCACTGCTTTCGAAATTCCAATGGGCATCAGATTGGGAAAGCCAAGTTAATTCTCCTTTGTCAGAAACTTCTACTTTTGCACTGATACCTCCTCCACTTATTGTCTCATAATTAACAGGTGATTGGGTTTCTACAACTTCATAAGTTTTGCCAACTGGCAAATTCTTGAATGCAAGCAAGCCATCTGCTCCGGTTACTTTAGTAGCCAAAGCTTGTCCGACTCGTTCTTGTTTTTGTCTATCGTACTCATAAATTTGAAAGCTTGCACCTTCTAAAGGGGGCATTGATTCGATAGACAGACCTTCATTATCATCTGCTACTTTCTTTAGTTGGATATTGGTGGGGTTTTGACGATTAATGGCAAAATCTAAGCGATACTTGCCAGAGTCGTCTTTTGTTAAGAAGTCCTCCTCATCAGTACCTTCTATACGGGTGATGTGAGGGCGTATTCCTCCTGCATCCGAAACAATCTCTATTTGATAGACATTATTTGACCTTAAATGAGTGTTGGGACTACTCAATTCCCTTAATTCATATTTACCTGTTTCTACATCGGTAAAACCTGCTGTTCCCGTCGCATTGGTCGTGGCTGTTTGTAGATAGTCTTTTCCTTCTATTCCTTTTAGTTCAAATTGCACACCAGCTAAAGGAATAACCGGTTGCGTAAAAGGATCCAACTCTTCCCCTTTTTCACTATAGCCGTATTTCACAATTTTAAAGTTCGAGTCCACTAGGTTTGAAACGGTATAGCCTTGATTGTCATCTCCAGTGAGCAATTGATTGTATTCTGGCAGTATATCCGCAATATATTTATTGTCTAGCGTATCCAATTTTATCTCAATAATATCATAGGCATCGCTTTGGGCAACGTAACCTGGTGGAGCTTGTATTTCTTGTAAACGATAGAAACCTAGGGGGAGATCGTTAAAAATGACTGTGCCATCTGCAGCTGATTGAGCGATCAGAGCAGTCTGATTCGAGTCCTCAATATATTCACCTTGATCATTCTTGATAACAGGCGTTAAAGTAAACTTTGCCCCTTCTAACGGCAAGTCGTTAAGTCCCACCTTGGTGAATTGAATGGTATAGGTTAAGAGTTTGTTAGTCATTTTGATCTGATCCTCTGCCCCATCTACGACACTTGAACCAGTAAATTCGTCTGATCCAGTAGGGGGTTCCATAGTGACTTGTCCAAATTCATCTGTTGTAATTTTCCATGTTGCTTGACTCTTTTGATACCCTAAAGGTGCTCGAATCTCTTGAATAGTAAAGGTTGAATTAGGTTGAGTGGCTGTTCGATTGAGAGTCACTCGCCCTTTTGTATCACTTGTCTTTATTAAAACCTCTTCAGTTTTAGCGTCATTAACCACACGGAATTGAGCCCCTGATAAAGGCTTGCCTTTTTCATCTACCTTAAAGAAGGAATAGGATTCTCTAGTATTAGTATATTCATAAAGATTAGAAACTGGATTGCGTTTTAAAAGGGGTTCCACTTCTTTTTGTGTGTCTAAGTTAATTGTTTGAATATTTTTAATTATTAACCCGCTGTTATCTGCTAATAATTCCAAATCAAAAAGGGTTTTTAAATGTTGTTTTACATAGCCAGGCGGTGTTTTTGTTTCTATTAATTCATAGGAGCCGACTCCTAAGTCCTCAAATTGAACCTCTCCACTGGAATCCGTTGTGACTGAAGCAATCTCAGCTTCAAAGGGCTGTGTTTGTTTCAAATCAAATTGAGCCCCAGCTAAACGGCTTTCATTTAAGCCAATTTTTGTGAACTTAAAATCAAGTGTATGTTCTTGATTGATAAGATTAAAGCTTTGGCTATCATCTGTAGAATTTATCTCACTAATATTGCTTGTATTGCCTTGTAGACGGATCTTGCCATCTGCATCCACCACCAGGGTCCACTTGTTATTGTGAGGCAAATAGTAGCCAATTGGGGCCTTGTCTTCAGTTAAGAGATAACTTCCCTCTGATAAGCGACTGTATTCAAAAATTGCTGACGAATTGCTAGTTTCTTTTGGAATTACTGTTCCATTAAGTGTTTTTAATGTAAATTGAGCATCTTCAAGTAAATCGCCTTGTTTATTAACTTTGCGGATTCTTAAACGATTGGGTTTGTTTTCTAAAATGGGAGGGGTATCCCCTAGCGAAGTAACGCTTCCTTTATAGGATTGGCGAAAATTTCTGGCGAAAACGGCTGATTTATCCTCGTTTTGATCAATATCAAATAAAATTGTCTTCTCACTTTCAAGGTACCCATCAGGCGCATTAATTTCTTTGAGTTCATAGCTACCATAGCTCAACTTAGTAAAATCTAACTTTCCTTCTTGATTAGAAATTACGGTCTGACTAAAGGAAGGATCCCCCTCTTTACTTAAGCGATAGACTGCATTCGCTAAGGGTTGTTGCGTTTCTTGGTCAACTTTTTTAAAAGTTAAATCCGTCAGCAATATCTCCAGTCGGATTAGTGCGGCGTTATTTAGTACCTCACGACCATTTTTGGCAAATGGACGATAAATATTATTATAATCAGGAGATAAAGTACCATTGGGTGAAAGATTGTATGCTCCATAATAACTGCCTTCTTTGGGGTCGAATTTATTTGCAACAAGACTTGGATTCTTTTCTAGTAGGCCAATTTTAGGCGGTGCATATCCATTAGGTGTACTTATAAGCTTGACATAAAAGTAAGGGTAACTTCCATCTCTTGGAACGTTGTAATAAGCAGTATAGCCATTAGTCCCTGTATATGAAGTTGGTTGGGAGTCGTCATTTACAAGGCTTAGATCAAAGGTAAACCAATCTTCTTCTTTTCGATTATAATGAAAAAGCTTTACTTCTACATTAGGCGCCGGATTATCAAACTGGTCTAAGGCTAAGATATTAAATTTATTTGAGACGGGTGTGGTAGAATCCGTTGCTGATCGCGCTTGGATATTAGAAAATCTTGCTATTACTTCATATTCTACAGGTAATTTAATGGTTTCACCGTCAGGAAAAGTGATGGATAAAATGGTTTGGAAGACCCCTGTTTGCGAAGTATCTATGGCTTCCTCCCATTCGTACAGCACTTCTTTCGATAAATCACTGTAATTTTCGACTACATTTTCCGCTAACAAAGGTTGATCGACTTGAACAAGAATTTCATCTTTTAAGATCGGCTCAGGATTTAGCTGAGTACTTTTATCTTTTGTTTGATCTTCTTGACTTGATTCTTTATTTTCTTGATTTATAGTAGTTGCATTATCATCAACTATCGTGACTGTTGTTGATTCTTCGTTTGTCGCTAATTCTTTATTATTGTCATCGTTTTTAGGAACAGTTTGCTGGGCAGTAATCTTCCTATTCGAAAAAAGCGTAACGGCTTTAACGGTAAAACTTTTACTCATCGAATCTGAACGATCTACCTCTGCTTGCAGTGTATGTTTAAAGTAAGCTTTTGGTATCCAAAATTGATAAACTTCTTCATTAGCATTCGCTTTGAATCCGACTTGCCAAAGTTTCTCTTTTTCTTCATTATAAGGATTTTCTGGTGCTAATGGTTCTTCCATTGTAAAAACTTCAGGTTCTACTAAATCAGCTTGACTTGGGGCTTGTGGTTCAACTAGGTCGGAAGGAATTTCAAGACCACTCTCAATTAGTTGGTTATATTGTGTCCAGTATGCTTCTAGTTCTTGCTCATAATTTGCATATTCTAGCTGATAAGTCTCTAGGGCTTCTTGGTAGGCTTGCCACTCAAGATCATTTTGTTTTTTGGCTTCCAGATAAGTTTGGTATTTTTCTTCGTAATGAACCTTATCCTGCTGATAGGCCTCGATCTCTTCGCGGTATTGCATAAAATTCTTAATAGCCCTATTAAAATCTGATTGCTGATTAACTAATCGCATGGAAATAGTTTCTTCTTGATTGGTAATAAGTTTAAATGAATGGACTTGTTCAAATTCAGCATCTGTTTCAAACATTATAAGCTGATCACTTGGTTCCATATTATTGTTGCTATTCAAAAATATTTGCCAAGTAGAAGGATTATTTTTTAATTGAAGAATATTCGGGTCTATTGCTTCTTGGGCATAGGCCATAGTGAAAGTTTTAAAGGGAATGGTTGATAGAAGCAATAGGAGCACTAACATAGTATTCCAAAGGGTTTGTGAATATTTTTTCAATTTTATCACCTCTTAATCGTTGTGTATTCTATAACTTAATAGCATTTTAAGATCATAATCAATTGCATAGCTTTCTTCAAATATTATATCTAAAAAAACAGTTCCATTGCAAATAAATCTATAGCATTTATAAAAAAATTAAACATTAAGAGCAAAAATAACTATGAATCCGAACATTCGGCTTAAATTTCTTGTAAAAAATCATATAAATCTTTCTCCAAAGAAGACTCTATGATAGACTATTTTAGTAAATGGGTGATGGCGGTCTTCCGTCGTTTTTTTCATTTATACATTGTTGGTCGATTAATTTATCTCAATGAGAGAAAGGAATTTGATTATGAAAAGAACAGTAGGTACCGTAGTAAGAGGGTTAAGAGCACCAGTTGTCCATGAAGGAGACGACTTAGTCAAGATTGTTGTGGAGACTTTATTAGAATCTTCTAAGGAAGCTCAGTACAAGATAGAGGATCGAGATGTTCTTGCGATTACGGAATCCATTTTAGCGCGTGCCCAAGGCAATTACGTGACCCTTGATCAAATTGCAAAGGACATTCAGGATAAATTGCAAGCCAAAAAAATAGGAGTTGTCTTCCCTATTACAAGTCGTAACCGTTTTCAATCAACCCTTAAAGCGATTGCTCGTGCAGCCGATGAAGTGATCGTTCAATTGAGTTATCCGTCCGATGAAGTGGGAAATCCGCTTATGTTAATTGAAGATTTGGATGATGCTGGTATTAATCCATGGACAGATGTCTTCACAGAAGCAGAAATAAAAAAAATATTTGCCGATATGAAGCACCCCTTCACAGGTGTTGATTATTTAAGTCTTTACCGAGAAACCATCGAAGCTGAAGGAGCTGCTTGCACGATTATTTTAGCTAACCAACCAAAAGCTGTCCTAGATTACACAGACACCATAATTACAGCAGATCTTCATACACGCAATCGTACTCAAAAACGCCTATTACAAGCTGGTGCTTCAAAAGTACTCCGACTGGATGAGATTATGAATCAGCCAGTCGACGGTAGTGGTTCGAATCCAGAATTTGGATTGTTAGGTGCAAACCTATCTTCTGATGAAATCGTAAAACTCTTCCCTATTAATGGTGAAGCCTTTGTCAGTGAGGTCCAGTCTTTAATTAAAGATTTAACTGGTAAAACAATCGAAGTTATGATTTACGGTGACGGCGCTTTTAAAGATCCTCAAAGTCAAATTTGGGAATTAGCCGATCCGATAGTATCCCCTGCATACACCAGTGGGTTAGAAGGAACACCTAATGAAGTAAAGCTAAAGTATTTAGCAGATGGCAAATTTAAACATCTTGAAGGTCAAGATTTACAAACGGCTATTTCAGATTATATTGCAGGCCATGCGGAGGCGAGCCAAGACCAAGCAGAAAGAATCGGAACTACCCCGCGTCAACTAACAGACCTATTAGGTTCTTTATCTGATTTAACTTCTGGCTCAGGTGATAAAGGAACACCTTTCATCTATATCAAAGGTTACTTCGATAAGTTTTCTGATCAATAATTTTACCCTTTAAATAAAAACTCTGTTAAGCACCTGAGTGTTTAACAGAGTTTTTTTAGATTAATTCACGAGGTAGGCTGTTGTTCTTGTTTTCAAAACATCTAAAATGGTATTAAGCTCACCTTCTACTAAGTTTTTTGCGGCTTAGTCGGTATAAAAAGCACTGTGTGGTGAGGAGATGATTTTAGGGTGATTTAATATTTGAAGGAAGGTTTCATCTGAAATTTTTTGATTTTTAAAGCCATTGCCTGCATAAGGGCCTTCACCCTCAGAGCTATCCAGACCAGCTCCGGCTCAATGGTTTTCATCTAAAACTTTGATCCAGTCATTGGAATTAATGATGCCACCACCTGCCATATTTAATAAATAGGCAATTTGTTTAAAGCCAATCTTAGCTAAACTTTCATAAAAAGTATTATCTATTTGGGCTACTTGCGAGATTGTTATACGGTCATACTTATCTAAAGAGTCAAAATATTTACTACTTAGAAAATGACTGCACAAGGTGAAGTCTACTTGATGCGATATGATTGTATAAATATACTCTCTCCTACATTACTAAATATAAATTCGCTTGTCTTTTTTAGCAAAAAAGTTGCATTAATTAATCTCTATAACTTTTAGATGCTTAAAATATTTTCAAAAAGTCCCTAAAGCTCTTTTTATTTTCTTCTTCCCAATTGTAAAGCTTGTCTTCCAGTTGACTGATAATTTCTTCTTTATCTTGAGGGAACTTCCCACTTAATGAAATTGTATTTGAGGAGTGATTTCCATTTATTTTGATATTTGTATTAATATGATTCAGTAGCATTAATTCTTCCTCTAAACTTTCACGAGGCGTCAAAATTACAAAGCCTTCTCTCTCTTCCTCTTTTAAACTAGATAAGTCTTCTGCATCGATTGTCAATAAAATAAGTTCTTCTGCATCGACATGGTTAATAAGTTTGGCAGTTTCAATGGCATGTCTATCAGATAAACCATTTCCACCAGCTCCTATAACAGTCACTATAGAATAGTTAATGCCTACTTTTTTCAATTTTTTTAAAGCGATTTTTTCTTGATGAATAGTTAGATGTTTATTGTAAAAGTTTAATGTTTGATCTGATCCTGTTTCAATTAAAAGATAAAGTTGGTCTAAACCGTGAAGTCTTAACTTCAATAAATCTTCTTCTGAAGAATCTAAAATACTTTGTGAGCTAGTAATACCTTTTAAAGTTTTTGCATTAGAAAGATCTTTTTTAATTGCAGGGATTATATTAATTAAACTCTCTATATCTACATCTAATATATTTTGATTAATAATCACTATCTCTTTTGTTTCTTCACCTTTTTTACTTTTTAATTCTTTCTTATTTATAATAGATTCTTGTACATTAAACGGTTTATTTGAATCGAATGCCTTTTGATCATTTTTAATAGCTGGGTGATGAATAGATATTTTTTGGCCTTTTAGCTGATTGGTTATGAAATTGACCATTTTTAAATAAAGTTGGTTCATAGTCTTAATCGCTCCTATTTGAATAGTTTATATATAAAAAGCTAACCCCAAATTATGGTTAGCTTAATTATATGATTGAACTTGTATCGGTTTCAACCACAGAAAGCATTAAGAAGCTTTTTGGTGAATTTTGCTACTAAGAATGATGTTAAAAATGTGGGAATAAGCCCTGTTAGAATTTGTGCAGATGCTTGTGTTACGTAAGGTTCTACACTAGGATAGCTTTGAGCGATTAAAGTGGGAAATGAAGCAGAACTTTCTAGCTTAGCATTGAAGGACATGCCCATTACACCATCATTTTTAAGTAAATACTTGTCTACTAAAAATAGTGGTGAGCTTACTAAATAGAAGAATACAACTCATCCCACCGATTAATCCAAAATGCAAACTATCGACAATGTTCATAGCCTGACCGATTCCTCATCCTAATAAAGGCAGGAATAATCCGATAGCTGGCGAAAAAAGTTTTACTGCCTTTTTATCGATATTTCCAATAATAATTCCTACTACTAGGGGAATAAGAGTTGATAGCAAAGGCATCTAATTAAAGCCAGAGCTATCAGCTTTTCCAAGCGAATAGACGATTAATGGAAAAGTTGGTATTCTAAAAAAGACTATAAAGTTAAAGCCAATCTTATTTTCTTCTTGGGCATAATCAGTAACTAAGGGTAAGAAGATGGTTAGATTGGCTGAACATACTGCAAGAATAAGCGCTAAAAGACTAATACCTAAGAAACCTTCATCTCCAAATACCTTTAATATCAACCCCCCCAATAATGATTGATAATTAGCTTTAACAAGAGAAAGGCCCCCTTCTCGTTGAATAACTTTCATCAAACTTTTTGTATTAATCATCGTTCCCAAACAAAAAGTGATGGCAGCCAAAATAAAAGCAATTGAGTTTTTACTTAGTATAGCCTCAGTCATTCTAACAATATAGGACAAATCAGGCCAGAAAGTGTGAAAATACAGAAGAAATTAGTAAGGGAAGGAGGAAAGTTCTAGCAGGTATTTTTTATCCACTGTAATCCTTTTTAACCTACAAACTCATCAACGACTGCAGCCATTGATATTGCCGAAATTTTTAATGATTTTTCATCGATTTCAAACTTTGGATGATGATGAGGGTAACTATTTTCTGGATCTTCATTGGCACCAATATAGAAGAAACAACCAGGAACTTCTTTAAGATAATAAGAGAAATCTTCCGAAGGAGAAATAGGTCCACTATCTTCAACAGCCTTAATATCAGAGATATTTAGACTTTCAAGTGCTGATGTAACCCTCTTAGTAACTGCAGGATCATTATATAATACAGGATAGTCTGGCTTATACTCTAATTCTGTTTCTACTTGGAAACTCTCTTCTAAACCTTTGGCTAATTGTGTTACCATATCTTGAATAGTCTTAGCTGTTTCTTCCGACATTGAGCGAACATCACCTTCTAGAACTACCTTATCTCGAATAATATTAAATTGACCTTTACCATCGAATGAACCAATTGATAAAACGCCCATATCAAATGGATTTACTCGACGACTAACTACCGTTTGAGCATTCATGACGAAAGACGAAGCAGCTACAATTGCATCGTTTGCATCATGTGGAGCCGAACCATGTCCACTTTTACCCTTAATGGTTAATTTAAAATAAGCTCGGGCAGTTTGGGTATTTCCTTCATGCGTATAAACGGTTCCGAGTTTAAACTGACTCATCACATGAGCACCAAAAATGTAGTCTACATTTTCTAAGGCTCCAGCTTTAATCATTGCTTTAGCTCCTCCTGGTGGAACTTCTTCAGCTGGTTGATGAAGGATTTTAATTGTACCTTTAATTTGGTCTTTTAATTCAATTAGAGACTCGGCTAAAATCAGCATATAAGCGGTATGGCCGTCATGACCACAAGCGTGCATTACCCCATTATTTTTAGATTTAAATGGCAAATCTACCTCTTCCGTAATAGGTAATGCATCAAAATCTGCCCTTAAAGCGATTGTAGGTCCCTCTTGCCCCCCTTTAATTGTAATAACATGGCCATATTGTCCTCCTAAGTCCGTTTCGATATGATCTATATCAAGGTCTTTATAGAAGTTTTTAATATATTTAGAAGTTTCTTTTTCTTGAAAGGATAACTCTGGATGTTGATGTAAATAACGGCGGATTTCAATTATGCGTTCTTCTTTATTTTCGATTTTAGAAATTAATTGCTCTAATAGTGTCATAGCAAACGCCTCCTCTACTCCATCATATCTACTTTAATTAAAAAGTAAAGACATACACATAGGGTGATATATAATTAAGACAAAAAAATTCTCATCAAATTCTTACAGCTTTTTTCTTAGAATTAGGTATAATGAAAGGACAGTTTAAAGTGAGGTGTCCTATGAATAATCAAGATTTTTATCGTAAAATGTTAGCCATTGCGATTCCGATTTCTTTGCAAAGTTTAATCGTTTCGTTTCTAAATACTTTAGATACCATGATGATCTCATCACTGGGACCGGAATCAATCGCAGGAGTCGGCTTGGCCAATCAAGTCTTCTTTTTTTTCACTATGATTTGTTTTGGTACAGCCACGGGAGCTTCAGTAATGATTGCTCAATACCATGGTCGAGGTGATCTTGCTAAATTACAAAAGGTTAATGCTTTTTCGTGCTTAATTACCTTTGTAGTAGCTTGTCTTTTCACTTTGTTGGCATGGCTAATACCAGAAAGAATATTAGGCTTAATGATTGATGATCCTGCTGTCATTGCAGAAGGGTCTAAATATTTAAGGGTTGTTGCTTGGTCGTATGCCTTAACTGGCGTCAGCTTCGTGAACAGTGTGGCTCTTCGCTCAACTGGAAACCCTCGTTCGCCATTAACAGCCGCTATAGTTGGTTTTGTTTTCAATGCTTTTTTCAATTATGCCTTTATTTTTGGTAAGTTTGGCTTCCCAGAATTAGGGGTAGTGGGAGCAGCAGTGGGAACAATCATTGCTCGATTAATGGAATTATTGGTTATCTTTTACACAGTCAGTCGCTATGATTGTCCGCTTAATGGTTCGATTAAAGAGATGTTTAATTTTAAGGGAGATTTTATTCAAAACTTTTTGCGCATCACCTTTCCTGTCATTGTTAATGAAACCTTTTGGGGACTCGGTCAAGTATTATATAGTGTGGCTTACGCCATGGTTGGTACTAAAGAAACAGCTGCTATTCAAGTTGTTTTTGCCATCCAGAACTTAGCCTTTGTTTTAATACGTGGTCTATCCAATGCTTGTACGATTATGTTAGGAAATACGATTGGGCGCGGCGTTATGGATGTTGTTTATCCTCATGCCATCCGTTTTCTTAAAATGGGCGGAGTCATTGCCTTATTTGTAGGCCTTTTCTTATCCGTTACCCCTTCAATTAGTTTACAGTTGTTTCCCAATTTAACACCAGAAGTCTATGAACTTTGTAAGACTTTACTAAATTATATGGGCTTTATCTTCATTTTAAAAGCTATTAACTCCATTCTGATTGTAGGTGTTCTAAGAGGTGGAGGCGATACGAAGTATTCCCTTTTCTTAGAAATGGGATCTGTATGGTTAGTAGGCGTTCCCTTAGCTTTTCTAGGAGCGGCTGTGCTTAACTTTTCTATTCAATGGGTTGTAATGTTAGCGGCCACGGAAGAAATTACCAAATTAGTGATTGGCCTATTTAGAGTAAAATCTAAAAAATGGATTCATCAAATCTCATAAAATAAAGACTGCCGCTCATAAACGGCAGTCTTTTATAATTAATGGAGTTCTTCTAATATTTCTTGCATTCCAGCTCTAGGAGGTAGTGTTGAATGAAGTGAAGCAAAAACCTCGTATCGACCAGTCGATCAAGCCAGATCGGTCAAAATATCTTTTGTAATATACGAATCCTTGACTTATTTTTAAGGCGAAGTCCGGTTCGATGAACGTAGCACGTCCAATAGCCACTAAATCCGTATAATTCAAGGCTCTTTGAGCAGCGTTAGCATCAAATACGCCTCCTAATAAAACAATTTGTTGGATAGTTAAGGGCACAGTTTCATGATCTAGGAAATCTAAATCCACAGCTGACGGACCATATACTGTTAAACCTTCGCTGGCTCTTTGATGAGCTTGGTAACCGGAATGGTGGATTTGTATAATCACTTTGTTGCCTTTAGACTTTACTTTTTAGCTAGTTCTTTTAAACCAGCTAAATAGGCATCAGCAAAGCGGCTAATTGCACCCTTCTTTGGTAATCCTCCAAGGTTTCTTGGCTGGAACCCCCTTTTTAACCCCCCAAAAAGACATCATAGGGGGTTGAACAATCCGGTTAGCTAATTGTGCACCGTGTCTTAAGCGAATAGAATCTGTGAATTTCTTCATCTTTTTCCTTCTAAATTTTTATCGTAAATATAAAGTATTAAAACTAGTTTAAACTATTAATTAAAAACTTCTACCTACTGAGACTTCAATAAGTAGAAGTTTGGATTGAGTGTCATCTGGGCTTAATTACCTTTTAATGAACCCGAAACAAAAACGGCATCACAAGTAATATCAATCCCCAAGTTTTGTAATTGGTTTTTAGTATCTTGTGATAGGATGATGCTAGAATGCGCTTGAGCACCACTTAATTTAGATAAGGCTTGATAGGCTGCTTGAGCCGTTGGGTTTGTCACTGCTGAAATTGCTAGAGCAATTAGTAATTCATTTAAAGTTAAAATGGGATGCTTACTTTGCAACTTGTTAGCTTTAAGATTTTGAATGGTTTGTAAAATCATGGGAGCTAAGAGGTCAATTTGGTCTGAGATACCTGCCAAGGTCTTTAGAGCATTCATAATCGCTGCCCCCGGTGCATCCATTAATTCGGTTCGTCTGCCAGTAATCATTTGTCCATCGCTTAATTGAATAGCAATGACTGCCGGAATCTCTTCCTGCGAAAAACGTTCCTTAACCGATTGAGCATAAGCTTGAGCCTTAACCACTGGAAGACGATCTTCAGCTGTTAACCCACTTTCTTCCATTAACAAGTGCATTTTCGAACGAACCTCTTCATCCACAATGCCGACTTTATAATCTTGTTCTACTTGGAAATAGCGGCGAATAATTTCTTGCTGGGCCGCTTCTTTAACAACTTCTTCATCGGTAATTCCCGATTTAATCCGATTAACTCCCATATCCGTTGGGGATTGGTAGATTAAATTGGGTGAACTCGTATTAGCTAAAATCCGACGAATAACTGGGAACATCTGCATGTCGCGATTATAATTGACCGCCATTTCGTTATAGGCATCTAAATGATAAGAATCAAGAACATTAATATCATTTAAATCAACTGTTGCGGCCTCATAAGCCACATTAATTGGATGTTTTAGTGGTAAGTTCCAAACTGGGAAAGTTTCAAACTTAGCATATGAAGCCTTAATTCCCTTTTGATGTTCATGATAAAGTTGGTTCAAGCAAGTTGCTAGCTTGCCCGATCCAGCCCCTGGACCAGTTACAATAATCAAAGGTTGACTAGTTTCAATGTATGGATTTTTAGCAAAACCATTTTCCGAAAAGACAACTTCCAGATCAGTTGGATAGCCATTAATACTCTCATGTAGGTAAACTTTAACTCCTCTGTTTTCAATGTTTTTCTTGAAGACAGTGGCATTTTTTTGTCCTTTATATCTAGTTAATAGAACACTGTTTACTTGAATGTCTAACGCTTGGTATTCATCAATTAGCCGCAACACTTCTTGGTCATAAGTAATACCATAATCGCCCCGCATTTTATGATGTTCAATATCTTCGGCATAGATACAGATAATAATCTCAGCACGATCTTTAAGCTTGGTTAAGAGCGTTAATTTGACGTCCTCGTCATAACCTGGTAGTACCCGCTTAGCATGCTTATCACCGATTAATTTACCGCCAAATTCTAAATAGAGTTTATCAATATTCTCAAGTCGCTCAAAGATATATTTCGATTGTTCTTTGAGATATTTATCGTTATCGAAACCTAATTTTTGCATCCTCCCAACCCCTTTCATCACATACAAATTATTTTATCAAAACTTTTGGTGGGACTAAAGATTTTCTTTATTAAATGAGTTAATAAAGACTTTTTTTCTTTTTAACGTTCAGTTTTACATGAAAAAGTCTGCTAATTACTGAATCCATTGTATTCTTTTACTTTAATTCAAAGTGGTTAAAGTCTTCTGCTGTTAAGTTCTTAACGAATGCTAGGCTCAGGTCCACAGTATTTTCGAAGTCTTTATAAGAGCAGAAGCAATAATTAGTATGCGCATAACGCGTCGGAGTACCTAAAGTAGCTACAGGAACTCCTTTGTTAGAAAGATGAATAGACCCAGCATTGGTTGAACCACCTTCTCTTACCGCATGTTGTAAGGGAATATTTTTTTCAGTAGCTAGTTGCTGAATGCGATTGAGTAACCATTCGTTGGCAATATAAGAGTTATCCCGGTAACGTAATTGAGGTCCCATTCCTAAGCGAGCTTGTTCTAAGTATTCATCGGCAGTAAAGTCATCCGAAGGGGTCCCTTCAAAAACTAAGGCCATTTGGGGATTCACACGTTTACTAGTAATGACTGCTCCACGCATTCCCACTTCTTCTTGGGCAGCAAAGGCAGCGACAAGATTAAAAGGTAAATCTTTAAGATGATCTTTCATCTCATTCATTATAGCCACCGAAACGGCCACACCGATTCGATTATCAAATCCCTTGCCAAACATTACTTGATTGCGCTCATTAAAAGCAAATTTTGTAGCAGGCACAATCGGTTGCCCGATTGTAATTTTAAAATCTTCAATCACTTCTTGACGACTACTTGCCCCAACATCAATTTTTAAATCAAATAAGGTTATCTTTTTGGCTCTTTCTTCTGCAGTCATAAAATGAATTGGTTTAGAAGTTGAAATACCTGGGTGGTAATGGCCTTGACTATCACGGACTAAATAATGTTGGGCCGAAACGTGTTCTGCTAGCCAACCACCTAGAGGCTGTAAGTGGATTAAACCGCTCTTATCAATTGCTTTAACCATAAAGGCTACTTCATCAGTGTGGGAGTCTAACATCAAGGTGGGTTTTAAAGGGTCTAGTTGATCAAGGTTATAATAAGCATTCTTAAGGTTGTCGATTTGTAGACTATAAGCTCCCTTATACTTATTAAGGACCTCTAAGACTTCATCTTCAAAGCCAGGCGCCCCTTTAGCGTTTACTAAATCACGAATTAGGTGTTGATAGTTCACTTTATTCTCTCCTATTCTAATATTTTGAGTACTTCTTCAATAATCCCATCACCATATTTTTTCTTAGCTGTAATCATGGCTGTTCGTTTAACTTCGTCTAAAGCATTGAAAGCAGCAATACTACGCCCTGCTTCTTTTAATAAGTCAATATCATTGTGGTTATCACCAGCAGCTATAACTTGATCGCTAGTAATTCCTAGATAATCAGCGATCCAATGCAAGGCTCTCCCTTTACTAACATTCGCTGCTACAATATCCATCGCCCAATCTGAATAAGTAAGATAGCGATACTCTGGTTTAAGATTATTAACTAAAGCATGGAGTCGAGACAAAGCTGTTTGTGGATGGTCATCGACGATTAAGAATTTATCCACTTCCATGCTAGCCCAATCTTCTGGCTTAATTGGGCGAATGGTTTGTTCAGTAAAGTTGTTTTTCAATTCATGTCGAATAAACTCAGTATCCTCTAAAGCAAACTCTTCCCCATTCACAACATAAACAACCGTTAGTCCCATGCTTAAAGCCACTTCGATTAAAGGACGTAAAGGTCCAATAGGAAAGCTAAAAGACTGAATTACTTGTCCTTCTAGCATAATATTAGCGCCATTAGAGGTCGCATAAGGAAGCTTTAAATCTAATTCATCAATAATGGGTTGCACAGCCTTAGCTGAGCGACCAGTTGCTAATGTGAAAGCGACATCTTTTTCAGCCAAAGTGGCTCTAAATTGTTCAAAATTGGGACTCCACTTCTTATTATGATCCAAAAGTGTATCATCTAAATCGGATAGAAATAATTTAAACATAGTTTCTCCTTACTTACATAATTTGTTATCATTACCTGATTTAGTATACCCCAAATATTATATAAAATAAATTATAAGCAAAAAGCCAAGTTCACTTAATTTGAAGTGAACTTGGCGAATTCATAGTATTAATTGGCTTTAATTGCTTGCTGAAGCATATGTTCAGGCAAACGTTTGACCACACTGTTAACCATTAAAGGAAGTAATAAAGCGTCATCCATAAAGCCTAAAGGACCTAAAAAATCGGGCAGCAAATCGGTTGGTAGTAAGACATATAAAAAAGTTGCAAAAATTAGAACTCTAGCTAAGATGGGTGTTTCTCTCTTGAATAAGGATGTTATAAAGAGTGGAAACTTTTCGACTAAAGTTAATTTAATCGGTTTCTTTTTCATTTAATCACTTCTTTCGGTTGACTACGACTCTACAATTATATTCTAAATGATTGTTGTTATACTTTAATCCAACTAGAGTCTGACTTTATTTAAAAAGTTCAGCCAGTAGTTTATAAGAATGTAGACGTGCTCTTTGATCAGGTATGGGCATATAAGCCATTAATTCATCGATGCCTAAGCGATCAATTTCTTCATGTAGAATCTCTCCAACTTGTTCTGGTGTACCTTTTAGGATAAATCTTCTTTGATATTTTTCGTCTAGCATAGCTTGTTCTTCTAAACTTAAATCGATGGCTTGAGCACGTTCAGAAGACATTAACGCTAAATTATTTTTACGAATATGAGTAATTTCGGAAGGTCTTGCCCAATAATCTGCTTCTTCTTTTGAATCAGCTAAAATAATTTTATAAGAAACCATCACTTTGGGTTCTTGGAAAAATTCACTGGGTTGAAAATGATCGCGATAAGCTTTAAATACAGAAGTTTCCGTTTCTACTCCAAAGAATTTTGCAAAAGAATATCCCAATCCCATTTGACCGGCTTTGATAGCGGATTGCCCAGATGACCCTAACATCCAAGGTTGAGCAATAGTCCGGGTTTTAACTGGAATGGCTTGAGTCAGGCCGTAAAATCCTTTGGGAATAGTATCTGTCATATAATCTAATATGACTTGAGCTTTGTCATATAAATGGTCAAAATCAATCGAATTTCCTTGAGAAAGAGCCATCATACCATTGTAATCCGTTCCTGGCGCCCTTCCAATACCAAAATCAATCCGATCGGGTGCTAATAAAGTTAGAGTCTTAAAAGTTTCAGCAACTTTTAAGGGGGAATAGTTTACAATCATTGTTCCACCTGTCCCAAGGCGAATTTGTTTGGTAACTGCTGCTAAATAGGCCAATAAAATTTCTGGAGCAGAACTAGCCAGGTTAGACCTACCATGATGCTCTGAAGCCCAGTAGCGATCATACCCCATAGCTTCCAATTCTTTGACCATTTCAATGGTCTTTTCATATCTGGTTTGAGTGGACTCTCCTTCATTTAAGGGTAATAAATCATGAATTCCTAATTTCATTTTAATCTCCTTCTTAAGTATTAAGTTAATGGTTTTTATCTGACGGACTGGGTAAGAGATAATTAATGGCAAGGGCCACAAGGACTCCCATGACCGTTGAAAACAAACGAATCAGCGTATAGCTTAATTGATTATTTACAGGTATATTAAAAAAAATTACTAGCATAGTGGCACAGCCGGTTATAATTCCTTTTTGTAAGTGAATACGATTAGCGACAGAAATATATAAGATAATGGCTATTGGAGCGAGTATAATCAATATTTCATCTTGGCTAGATGTAATCGGAAAGAGGAAAATAAATAATAAAGCCACCACACCTGATAAAAGAACACCCATAATTCTTGCCTTGCCAAAGGTATAACTACTTTCCAAGTCCTGTCTGAGTGAAAAAATAGCCGCCAGACAAGAAAGGGTTGGACTGATTTTAAGGACGTAAAAGGAAAAAAGAATGCAAAGAAAGACAGCGACTGCTGTTTTAAAAGTACGCATACCGACCGGCGATTTTGAAAAATCCAATTTAACACCCTCTTTAAATAGATAGAATTATTATAGCACGGCTTCTCTAGATAATCATTATATCGCATATTTTCCCTAAAAAGGGATGAAGCTAAAAAAGTCCGCTAAGAATAGCGAACTTTTTAAGCATTATTTAAATAGATCCAAAATCCCACCCAGGATACCTTCCTCGCCATTAGTTTGTTCTTTATAATCAGGATGCAGCTTGATCACCTATAGGGTATTACCTGCGCTAGTTGGAGCCTCTCCACGCTCTTTTAAAGAAGAATTAACTCTTTCATAAGTCTGACTGACTTCTTTTTGAGGGCCCTCTTTATCTAGTTTTTTAGCCATTTTACGATCGACCATCTATTTTAATAGCAAGGGTGCTACTACAATCAAAGTTCGCTTAACAGCATTCACAGACAATTCTAAAGTGTTGGCGATACAATCAAAAATAGTTGGCTTATCTTCAAAGACATGAGCTAGAATTTTATCTCTATCTTGAGGATCAACATTTTCGCTTAATTGGTCGACGGATGGATAGTCATTAATGTCTTCATGCTTACTTAAAGCATTATTAAAGGATTCTAAGCCTTCAAGTGTTTGAGTCTTTTTATTAATTGCTGTCAAGATAATTGGTAAACCAATAGTAGCAATTTTCTAGAGTTGTCAAACATATGTTACACAAGGTGCTTCTAAATGGGCATGCTT
>NZ_JBNUPJ010000014.1:0-58712 GCF_050409485.1 Facklamia sp. P12945 | reverse complement strand
TTTGCCCCCTATCTTTTATAAGTGTAAACCCGATTCTTGACTAAAGAAGGTGAAGGAATCCCCTATTTTTTGTTAAAGCCTAGTAACCTAATTAACCTTCTAAACACCCTTCAATCACTTTCATTTTCAATTCAGAAGCCTATTTTTAGACATAAAAGTACCCCCAAAAGTTAGTTTTTAACTCGAACTTTTGGGGGTCACTTCAAATTTAGAGGTTTTTTGAAGCTAATTTTATAGAGTAGATTGTTGGTGTATTAAAGCTGAACTTCATTTATAATAATAGTAAGACTTTTTAAAAAGGAGAAGGATTTATGGATAGAGGATTTAAACTAGTCAATAAGCTTTTTATTTTCACTATATTATTAGCTTTATTATATACTCCTATTTCTGCTAAAGCGAATCAAATAACCACAGAGTCATTAACAGAAACTAAAACATCAATAGAAAACAAAGTGGATCAAGAATTACTTAAGAAACTTTCAGAATCATTAATTGATTTGAAAGAGGTTGAAGAATTTGAGGTCAAGATGAAGTGGACCAACCTGGATAAAAATCAAGCGATGGGGCAAGCGACCTACCAAGTAGATGTTACAAAAGGAGACCTGAAGGGCGATTTAAAGTTTCAAATGGAAGATGATTATCCCGAGACAGCAGATTTTGGCTTTATATCATATGGAAGACACCGTTTGTTCTATGTAAAAGAATTTGCTTTTTTAGATAGCCTAGCTTATTTTAAACAAGCTTTTTTTAATTACCAGTTTGATAAACAAATGGCTAAGTACACTAATCTTTATACAGAATTTTCAAATGAAACAATCGGGACGGTTAATCTTAATGAAAAGCCTGCGACTTCTTTGCTGCTCATTCCTAATCAGGATAAGTTAATGAGAGTAGATAAGGGACAATTAAGTTTCAAGAAGGATCAATATCATTTAAATATTGAAAGAATCGATATTCCAAGTCTTTTCTTTGATAAGCACCCCTTCTTATCCATCTCTTATCGTTTAGATCATTTAATTCAACCTTCTACTTCATCTATCATGAGCGAGTATCAAGATTGGGAAAATCAATTCAACCATCAAATTAAAATTAATGAGCAAGCGAATGATTTTTTATTCGGAACAAAAATTGAATCCGAATTTTCTAACCATTTACAAGTTAAGGAAACGGAACACCGAACACCACAGTTCAATAAAACACTAAATTTGATGAGCCAAGGTTTAACTGATAAATTAACGAGTTTCACCATGGACTTTGATCCAGATAAACAAATTTTAGATGTTACCTTGGAGGGTATTGTAGAAAATGTAGCTTTTAACTTTTTTAGCAAAGATACAGCTGAACTTACTACTAAAAGAGTTCGATTAGAATATTCTTTTAAACCTAAAAAAGTAGTTATTCCCCAAAGAACAAGTCTTAAAACAATCAGTCCGGCAGCTGCTGACTATTTAATGGAAGAATTACTATCAAAAGAGAAAAAGTAATGCTTTAAGAAATGGGCTTGTTTTCTAGAGACTTCTACTATAAATGATCTTAAGAATGAAAGAGGTAATAGAATGAAGTGTTTTTATTTAAAAGATTTTGCGAGTCAAAGAATTCAAGCAGGAGAAAAATTAATAAGGTTAGAAGACTTTGAAGATCCTGATGATATTAAAGATGCACCTGAGGGGATGATTATCTTTATTACTGATCGCAGTCATAACTTTAAAGGGCAAGCTTTCGTTGGTCGGCAAAACAAAGGCTTTGCTTGGGTTTTTAGCTTAAATTTGGAAGATTTGTGGTCCAAAGAACTCTTTTCAATTTACTTTCAAGAAGCTGTTGAACGTAGACAATCTCTATTGGACGACCCTACAACAACGGGTTTTCGTTTATTCAATGGTGAAGGAGATGGATTAGGAGGAATATCAATCGACTGGTATGACCATTTCATTCAAATTAACTGGTATTCTAAAGGTGCTTATGAGTATCGTGATTGGTGGCTTGAAATTCTTTTAGAATCTCCACTTGAAGTTGCAGGTATATACGAAACCAAGCGTTTTCCAATAGGTGATAGTGAAAAAGCAATGGGACATGTTACCGGAAAAGAAGCCCAACAGCCTCTAATTATTAAAGAACAGAATCGAAAGTATGCTATTTATTTAGGTCAGGATTGGATGACAGGCCTTTTTTTTGATCAAAGAGAGGTACGACAGTATATTCAAGAGCAAGCAAAAGGCTTGTCTGTGTTAAATCTTTTTTCATACACGGGTGCATTTTCAGTTGCAGCTAGCCTAGGTGGTGCCAGTAATACTATCAGTGTAGATGTAGCTAACCGTTCATTAGAGTTAACTAAAGAAAATTTCTTAATTAATCAATTGGACGCTGACAATTTATCTAACGAGATTAGAATTATGGATGTGTTTGATTATATTGACTATGTCAAACGCTCTTCAAAAGATTTTGATATGGTGGTATGTGATCCTCCTAGTTTTGCCCGAACCAAACGTTATGTTTTTTCAGCCTTAACTGATTATATAAAAATGGCTAAAGATTTGTTTAAAATAACGAAAGCAGGAGGTTTGTGTGTCTTATCCACAAACCATTCAGCTTACTCAAAAGATAAATTTATTGAGGATATGAATGAAGCTGGGCGTTTAAGTGGCAAGAAGGTTCAATTGATTCAAAGTTTTAGACTTCCCGAAGACTACCCTTCTTCCGTTGATCCTACGAGTCAGTATCTTACAGTTCTGGTATATTATTGTTCTGAATAAGAAAGGCAGGGAGTAAGAATGTCTTATATTGCATTAAAAGAAGTTGTTAAAGAATATAAAACTGGCGAAGTCGTTACACGAGCAAATGATGGAGTCAGTTTTACAATTGATGAGGGAGAGTTTGTGGTTATTTTAGGTCCTTCCGGAGCTGGTAAATCAACTACACTAAATATCTTAGGTGGAATGGATCAAGCGACCTCCGGACAGGTAGTTATAGATGGAGAAGACATTGCTAAATACAAGGCTAAGCAGTTAACGCGTTTTAGGCGAAATAACGTTGGTTTTGTCTTTCAAAATTATAATTTAGTTCCTAACCTAACAGCTAAAGAAAATGTGGAATTAATGATCCACATTGCTAAAAGTAATATGCAAGCAGAAACCGTACTTAAAGAAGCAGGGTTAGGACATCGATTAGATAGTTTTCCTGCTCAGCTATCTGGTGGAGAGCAACAGAGAGTTTCTATTGCGCGGGCCTTAGCAGGTAGACCCAAAATTCTTCTTTGTGATGAGCCTACAGGTGCTTTAGATTATGAAACCGGCAAACAAATTTTGAGATTATTACAAGATACATGTCGAGAAACACGTACAACTGTTGTGGTAATCACTCATAATACGGTGATTTCGAAAATGGCAGACCGTGTGATTAAAATTCGTAATGGACAAGTAGAAGAAATCGTTAAAAATCCGCATCCTACTAATGTGTTAGATTTACATTGGTAGAAAGGAGGTAACATGAAATCGCTCATAAAGGATATCTTTCGTGAGATATTAAAAAGTTTCCCACGATTCTTATCGATATTAGCTATTATTAGTCTAGGAGTTGCTTTTTTTATTGGAATCAAAGCAACAGGACCAGCTATGGTAGAAACCGCGCGTGACTATTATGAAACTTATGATTTGCCCGACGGTCGTATATTATCTACTCAAGGTATTAATGATAATGACATTAAAGAAATTAAAAATTTAAAAGATGGAGCAGAACTTCGGTTACGTCCCATTAAATCAGTTATTGGTATGGTTGAGCCAAGTACTCAACCTATCAAAGTTTTTGGTATCAATGAACAAGATAAAAAATATTATCAATTGGTTGAAGGGAGGTTTCCACAGAAAGCTTCTGAAATCACATTGGATAGTAAGTATCTTGATTTAATTAATACTGATCCAAACGAGTCTGTCAAAGTTGGAGATAAGGTAAAAATCACTCTGAACCAACGAGCAAGTGAAGACGCTATAGATAGTGATAATTCAGATTCAATCTTTTCAATAAAAGATAGTGAATTGATAACAAATGAGTTTGAAGTTGTTGGATTTGTTCAAACACCACTTTATTATGAACGCATTAATCGAGGCCTCGACCATTCTGTTTTTGGGTTAATTCAAGAAGATCAAATACAAGCCAGTTACTATAGTGAAGTTTTCTATTGGATACGTAATAATAGAAAGAGAGCTTATGAACCAGCTTATCAATCAAGGCTCGATCAACTAAAAATTAAATTAGAAGATTTGTTAGCTAATCGTCCAAAACAGCGTTTGGAAGCCAGTAAAAAGGATATTCAAGCTAAATATGATGAGGTTAGTTCAGATTTAGAAGAAGCTAATAATGACTTTGAGGCGGCAAATAAAAAAATCTCCGAAGTCGAAAAGACACTGATAGATTCTGAACAAGACCTTCAAGAAGCTAAGATAGAATTTAGTCAAATTGAAGAAAACTTATTGCAGCAGTCTCTAGAAGGCAATATAGACTCTAATAATCCTCAAGCTTTAGGAAAGCCTGAAGAACAAGCAGAGTTGTTGGAAGGTCAAGAACAAAGCTTAATGGCTAGTAATGAGTTGTTTTTCGGAGAAAATCAACTGAGTTGCTCAAAAAAAGCTGTAGCAGATAGTATTGCTGAGAATAATCTAGAATTAAGAGAAGGACAATTAGCACTTGAGGAACTTAAAGAATTAGAAGCAGATTTAAAAGAACCGACTTATCATGTGTTGACACGTCAAGACGATGCAGCTTATAAATCGCTGAAAGAAAATGCGGAAAAATTGAATGTTATTTCTAATTTGTTTCCAGTTTTCTTTTTTGCTATTGCCGTTTTAGTTGTTTTCACAACTGTTAAGCGCATGTCAAGTGAACAAAGAAACTATATGGGAACCATGCAACAAATGGGATACCATCGCTGGCAAGTAATCTTAAAATTTGTGGTGTATGCTGGATTAGCAGGAGTGATTGGAATAGTCTTAGGAATATCTTTGGGCTATCGTATCTTTCCACCAATTATTCTACAAGCATATAATTCCATGTTTTATTTGGCTAACCCATTGACTCCTCGCTCTTTATATTGGAATATGATTGTCGGTGCTATTGCTTTAGCTTGTACACTGATACCAGCAATATATACACCTTATGTATTGTTAAAGCAAGCTCCTGCACAACTTTTAAGACCTGAACCCCCTAAACAAGGTAAACAAATTTTACTTGAAAATTGGACTGAGTTTTGGAAACGCTTATCTTTTAATCGTAAAATGACTTTGAGAAACCTTTTCAGATATAAAGGAAGAAACCTCATGACTTTCATTGGTGTAGCAGGCTGTTCAATGTTAATTCTCACTGGTTTTGGAATTAGTGATACTATTTCAGGTTTGCTTTCTAATCAATTTGAGCAATTACAACGCTATGATGCTACCCTGGTCTTGAATGAAGATTTAGGCCAATATCAAACTCAAAAACTGCAAGATGAATTAGCAGATTACGAAGGCATTGAAGCGTATTATCCAATCCGTTCAGAATCCTTAGAATTAGAAAATGATGTTGAAAAAGAAAATGTCAATTTAATAGTTCCGCTAGGTGATGTTCAGTCATTTAAAGACTTTGTATTTGTAAGACAAGGTGGAGATGATAAAGTGGCTGAACCAGTTGATTTAGATGAAGCAGGACCTCTTTATACAGAACGATTAGCTGAGTTATTCAACTTAAAACCCAACTCTAAAGCTATCTTTAAAATGGACGATGAAAATTATACGATTCCTTTAAAGGGAGCAGCAGAAAACTATGTCAATCATTATCTCTATATGGGAGAAAGTGACTACAATCAGGTGTTTGAAAAGCCCGCTCAAATTAATGCTTTTTTACTGAAATATGAAGCTAATGCCAAAGTGACTCGTATAGAAGACCAGTTACAAGATAATGAGGATGTTCAAGCTATCGTTAATATAACTAATATAGAAGAAGTAGTTAGCAAGACGATGGATAGTTTATACGTCATTACAATTGTTTTAATCATTTCAGCGGCAGCCTTAGCTTTTGTGGTCTTGTATAACTTGACCAATATTAATATAGAAGAGAGAAATCGTGAACTGGCCACTATCAAAGTTTTAGGTTTTTATGCAAGAGAAGTGAGTTTGTATGTCTATGAGGAAATCTTTATAATCACAGTATTAGGTTCTTTTTTTGGCTTGATAGCTGGACGCGTGCTTACACATATTATTATGAAACAGATGCAAATGAATTCAATGCTCTTTTATCCTAGGGCAACCCTAGCATCCTTTTTAATATCCTTTATTCTTACATTTATTTTCTCAAGTTCTGTTATGCTGATCATGCACCAAAAAATAAAACGTATTAATATGGTAGAAGCTCTCAAGGGACTTGATTAATCAGTCCCGTATTGTTAAGCCCTTTAAGAATATGCTACAATGGTTTAAGTTAAGAACCAATTATAGAGCGACTATCTAAGAGGAGGCAATCAAATGAAGTGTCCAAATTGTGGACGGAATGTCCGTAGTAAGACCCAATGTGCGTACTGCGGTTATAGATTTAATCAAGCAGATAAAAAAGAACAGAGTTTATTGAAAAAGAGAAAACCTAATGATGAAATATCAGTTGAAAAAGATATCCGTGGTCTAAATGAAGTAGCTGATAATGAAAAACATTCTCAAGCTATCAAAGACAATAGACAGCACGTTCCTGTTAGGCGATCTCTTGAAAAAGAATTAGCAGAAGCAGAAAAAGAAGCTAAATTAGCTTATGAACGTTCACTTCAATCAAATTCAAAAGGCAATGAATCGGAAGAGGATTCAGAAGAAGCTTTTAAGAAAAGGGCAGACGAAATTTTATCTTATCCGTACACTGGCTCATTATTTTCTGACGAATCCACAGATAATGCTGAAGATTATATTGTCCCTAGAACTAAAAAGACTAGTTTTGGTAAAACGCTTTGGACTATTGTCAAATGGTTAATTTTATTGGCAGCCTTTTTTTTAATGTTTGTTTACGGACCTCAATTAGTAGGCATGGTTAAGAGTTATTTGGACCCAATAATAAATCAAAATAGTGAACAACCTGTCCAAGAAACTGAGACTTCTCAACTTCCAAAGGATACTGAAAAAACAATGAATGTTACTTCAGATAATTCTTCTGAAGTAAAATCAGAAGAAGAAAATCAAACAACCACTGTAGAAGATACTGTTTTTGAAATAGAAAAATCAAAGGTAGATGTGGATGCTTATCCGATGATTACAGTTAATCTCGATTTTGCCAACTCTCTTTCTGATGTAGATCAAGAAACATTTAACTTTAAAGTGAAATATAATGAGACTGAAGCAGAATTGAAGGATGAGTTTTCTCTTTTTAAAGAAGGCAAGAAACTTAGATTATCCTTTAATGATCCCGCTTTATCAGTGATTGGTGAAGATACAAGTCAACAAGAGCTTTTAATAAGTGCAGAGAATTTTTCAGAACGCATCGCTTATGAAGTACCAAATAAGCAAGATCAAGCAGAAAGAATTGATCAGTTTAATCAAATAGTTACCAATTACTTTTCTAATCAGGAAACAGTAGCTTTACAAATTCAACAGCTAGGAGATAAAGCACCCTTTGTTTATGAAAACCAAACAATGGAGGCTGATCGTCTAATCGCTTGGTTTATTTTACAACGTACCTATGAATTGCTAGCAGAAGAAACAATTACTCTTGACCAAGAAATCCCTGTTAAAACACAATTAATTGCTTCTGGGGATACAGGACAAGTGGCAAGTCAAGCTAGAGATTCCTATACAGTCCAAGAGTTGATTGATTTAACTATTCAATCAGGAGATGCCTCTGCCATGAATCATCTCGTTCAGCTTGCTGAGGGTGTCAACCGCTTTAACTACTGGTTAAAAGAGTCTGGATATTTTGCTACTCGTATGAACGCTCCATTAGCTATTGAAGAAGATAGTTACATAACGGGTGCAGTCACTGATGTAACGGACTTAGCTAATTTACTTGTCAAATTAGCTAAAAACGAATTGATTGATGGAGAATATGACGACTTGCTGAAAGAATCAGTCAATCTCTCACCATTCACAGATAAATTTCCCAATTACAATGCTAATGTGACTCAACGTTACGAATTATTAACTACCGAAGAAAACCCACAACTTCAACATATTGCCGGGATTGCTCAAGCAGCAGGAGAAGACTATATTTATGTAGTTCTTACAAAAAAATTCACTGAACCTTATGAAATGAATGGTAAGATAAGCCAAACAATTAATGATATACTCATACAATATTTAGCGAACCAAGAAGGTGCTGAGATCTTAGAAAATGAAACTACTCTTGAGGTGACGCAAGAACCAGTTCAGACTACTCAAGCAGTAGTAACCCCACCTGTTACATCGGTTGAAACAGGTGTAGAGCCGACAGATAATTTATATAATGGCAAGCAAACAGAAAATTATTACTGGTTTGGCGATGAATACCGTAGAGGCACCTGGTATCAAGATGAAAATGGTGCTTGGTATTATTATTAAAAGGTTTATTCAAATGATTAGTTTTGAGATAGAAAGACTTCAATTTAAGAAGTCTTTCTATTTTTAAGAGCTTTTCCACTTTTCACATCACTTTTTAGGTGTATAATAGAGAAAAAGGGAGGAATTTCAATGAGTCCTACACTGATACAAATCGTTATTCATGCTATTAAAGAGAAATTTCAAACTGAAAAAGCTTTTTATGCGGAAAAGTTAGGCATTAGTCCTCAATCTTGGGACCGATGGAAAAAAGGAGAACAAGGTTTAAAATTTGAAAATATCCAAATAATATCGACTTTATTTACTGACTATGAATGGATGCTTGTTCAAAAAGTTGTGCGAAATGCTGAAATAATTCCAGAGGTTTCAGCTAATCCTGTTGGAGAATACCTCTATCTTAAATATCAAATCGCCAAGACTTGGGTTAACCATGGTATGGTACGCTTAGAATGGCATCAGAGTGAAAGCTCAGAAAACCAACAGAACACAATGATCTTGCAATTAATTGCAGATTATCAATTTTGGGGATACAACGATATAATAGAAATTCGTCTACCTGGAGTTTTGAGACAACAATTAGAAACTGATGAGGTAAAACTCTTACAATGGTTTGATGACCAAAGTGATAAAGTAAGAGACACTGTCGAAGAATAAAAATAGAGTGGTGAAGCTATTTGGTGCAAAGAAAACGCAAAAAAGCTCATAGACCCAGAAAAAAAACTTTGAAAAATAATAAGAAACTTAAACAATTCAAAAAATGGCAGGAAGCTTTCTTTAAACGATTAGGATGTTTAAGCTTCTTTATGATTATCTTTATTAGTTTACTTTTTGTGTTGTTATTTCGTTGGATGTCACAACCGGCTCCTAATTTTTATCAAAATGAGCTTTATCAATCAGATCACTTGCTCAAAGAACAATTTATTGCAGATTTGGTCCCAACTGCCCAAGCTTTACAAAGAGAGTTTGGTGTCTATGCTTCTGTGTCTTTAGCTCAAGCTGTTTTAGAATCGGACTTTGGTAGAAGTCAATTAGCTAGCCAGCATAATAATCTATATGGTGTAAAAACAAGTGCTGACGATCCTAATTCTGCACTCTATCCAACAATGGAGTTTTTTGATGGCGAGTGGGTTGAGATTAAGGATTATTTTAAGGTGTATCCTTCTAGACAAGCATCAATGCGTGAGCACGCTCTTTTAATGATTAATGGAACTTCTTGGGATCCTAATCAATATCAAGCTGTATTACAAGCCAAGGATTTCCAATCACAAGCTCAGGCATTACAAGATTCGGGTTATGCAACCGATCCAAATTACGGAGAAAAATTAATAAATATGATTGAAGAGTGGCAATTGGATCAATATGATCAACCATAAAAAGAATAATATGATGGGAGGGATAAAATGGTTCGAAGACATCAACCAGGAAGTATGATTGGTATTATTGGAGACTCACTTACAACCGCTTTACTGGCCCAAGAGGCCGGAAGATTGGGGTATCGTGTAGCAAGCATGGTGAGTCATGATGAAAACCCGGTCAAACAATTTTCTTATTGGCAAATAGTCGATGCTAACTATCAAGACGAGAGTTTAATCGAATTTGCAAGCTTAGTGGATATGATATATATTGAACCAGGTATTTTATCAAACCGACATTATAAATTATTGGAAGAATATACTGACTTGGCTTTATCAGAAGATTTAGTTGCAATTACAACAGACCGTTTAATTGAAAAAGTTTATTTAGACTCTACTAAAAGTTTAGTAGCTCCTTTTTCAATGGTGACTTCCATTGAAGATATTAAAGAAGCGATAGAATATATAGGTTATCCTTGTGTTCTTAAGTCAGGACAACGACATTTGAATCAAGCCAAGGACCACATTCTTCTATTCAATGAGGATGATTTACCTTTAGCAGAGAAGAAAGTTGAGCAAGCAACATGTATACTTGAGGCTTGGATTCCAGTTGAGAAGAGAGTTTCTTTGACTGTTGTCAGAAATGAGCGAGGAGAATTATTGATTTATCCTCCCTTTGAATTAGTAGATAAAGGGTTAATTATTGGTACACAAGTAAGGTATCCTGCGCGTATTGTTGATGAGGTTTCTAATGAAATCAACCGATTAGGCCGATTAATTGCTGAGTCACTTACATTGATTGGGGCTTTGACATTAGAGTTCTTTATTACATCTTCTGGTGTTATTTACATCAATCAAGCTTCGATTGGCTTATCGCAAGCGGCAACTTTTACAATCGGCTCGATGTCCATATCGCAATTCGAAGCGTGTATGCGAGCACTGTCAGGCTTGCCTTTGCCTACTTTAAAAGTAAAATCAGCAGCAGCTATAGCGATTCCTTTAGAATATTTAAATATAGAAAATGTCATGACACAATATATGTCTCGCACAGATTGGGGTTTTGCTTTAGTAAATTTTCCTGGACAATTACACAATCATTTGGAAGGACAGGTAATCATAACGGGAGATAGTTTAATATCGTGTGATCGGCAAATTGAAATGACCGGATTATATAAAATTCAATAGAATTAAGAAGCTGAAGGGATAGCCTTGGCTTCTTTTTATTTTATGAGGAGTTGAGAGAAGGCTATAAAGGACATAGGAGATTGTTCTTATTTTTGATATAATATCAAATATTGGAAGCGTTGGTGAAATGGAGTGATAATATGAATTTATTAGAAAGTATAGGTCGATTAAATAATAAGCAAAAGGAGGCTGTATTGACTACCCAGGGACCGCTGTTAATAGCCGCTGGGGCAGGTTCAGGAAAAACACGGGTTCTTACTCACCGAATCGCTTATCTTGTTGAAGAAGAAAGAGTAAATCCTTGGAATATATTGGCTATTACTTTTACAAATAAAGCCGCAAATGAAATGAAAGAGCGGATTAAAAACTTAGTTGGCCCAGATGCAGACTCTATATGGGTCTCAACATTTCATGCAATGTGTGTGAGGATACTTAGAAGAGAGGGCGAAAAAATCGGTTATCAACGAAATTTCTCAATCGTAGACCCATCTGAACAACTAACTTTGATGCGTCAAGTGTTAAAAGAATTAAATTTAGATAGCAAACAATTTAAAGATAAGAATCTTCTATGGCAAATTGAACAAGCAAAAAATGAAGGTAAAAGCCCAGCACATTATTTACAAACTGCCGGTAATTTTGTTGAAGAAATTTATGCAAAAGTCTATCAACTTTATCAGACAAAATTAAAACAAGCCAACGCCATGGATTTTAATGATTTGATTCTTAATACTGTTAAATTATTAGAAGAATATGATGATGTCCGTCACTTTTATCAGCATAAGTTTCAATATATTCATGTTGATGAGTACCAAGATACCAATAATACTCAGTATCAACTCATTCGATTATTAACAGGAATTCTTAATAACATTTGTGTAGTAGGAGATGCTGATCAATCTATTTATGGCTGGCGCGGCGCAAATATGGAAAACATTTTAAACTTTGAATCTGACTTTCCTCAAGCTAAAACGATTCTATTAGAACAAAACTACCGTTCCAGTCAAAATATTTTAGCTGCAGCTAATAGTGTGATTAAAAATAATCGAAATCGTAAAGTTAAGAAATTATGGTCTAATAAGGACAAAGGAAGCAAGATTAAGTTTTATCATTCAGACAACGACTCAGAGGAGGCGCTTTTTGTTATTCAAGAAATTATTGAGCTTAAAGATCGTTTTAATTTAAAAAATGATGATTTTGCTATTCTTTATCGAACTCAAGCTCAGTCACGCTCTTTAGAGGACCAGCTGTTAAAAGCCAATTTACCTTATAAAATTATTGGGGGCTTGAAGTTTTATGCTCGTAAAGAAATCCAAGACACCTTGGCTTATTTAAGGTTAATTAATAACCCCGCTGACAACCTTAGCTTTAATCGAATTGTGAATGTTCCTAAACGTGGAATTGGAAATACCACTATCGAGCGGTTATCAAATTTTGCTGCTCAGATTCAGTTACCCTGGTTCATGGCGATCGATTATTTAGATCAGTCTCAACTATCTAAAGCAGTACAAAAGAAATTACAAACGTTTGCTCAAATGGTTAAAAATCTTCAAGAACAAGCAAAATATCTCTCTATGAGTGAACTAGTAGAGCAAGTGTGGCAGCTTTCAAACTATACTCAGGCTTTAATTGAAGAAGGCACTCTTGAAAGTCGAGCTCGCTTAGAAAACTTAGAAGAATTTGCTTCAGTAACTAAACTTTTTGACCAAGAGGATCATAGTTTACTGTTAGAAAAAGATCCTGATTTTCAAAATCAAGATCAAAGCACTATCGAATCGCAAGCAATTTTAGAAATATCAGGTTCAAATGTTGCTTTGGATCTATTTGAGTCAGCAGTGGAAAGTGAGGACGATACTAATCAATCAACAGCTTTATTGACTCAATTCCTTACAGAATTGTCTTTGGTTAGTGATAACCAAGAAGAGGATGAACAAATGGGTATCACTTTGATGACTCTACATGCAGCCAAGGGCTTAGAATTTCCGGTTGTCTTTATTGTTGGAATGGAAGAAGGGATTTTCCCATCCTATCGTTCTTTTGATAATGAAGAAGATTTAGAGGAAGAAAGAAGATTAGCCTATGTAGGAATGACACGCGCTGAGGAAATATTATATTTAACAGCAGCATCCAATCGTCTACTATACGGACGTTATCAGCAAAATTTAGTTAGTCGATTTATAGATGAGATTGAACAAGATTTACTTGAGCATATTGGACTTCCAGGAAGAGTCAAAAGATTTACTGCAAATAATCGAGGAAAAAACCAAGCCAATAGAGTTAAGTTAAGTCCCCCTTCGGCTCCCGTTAAGAAGAAGCGAGCTTTCCAAGCAACTTCAAATGTCAAAGGTCTAGAAATGATTAACTGGCAAGTGGGAGACAAAGTGGACCACAAAGCTTGGGGTCAAGGGACAATTGTAAAAGTTGACAAGTCAGCTAGCGACCAAATTTTAAAAGTAGCTTTTCCAGAGCAAGGAATTAAACAGTTAATGGCAGCATTTGCTCCAATTACTAAGTTATCAGATTAGGAGGCTCCTGATGTCTAATCAGCAGAAAGAAAGACAACGTTTAGATGCTTTAAAAGAAAAATTAAATAATTATGCTTACTCTTACTATGTATTGGATCAGTCATTAATTACGGATGCAGAGTATGATGAGCTGTATCAAGAATTGCTCATGATTGAAGCTAAGTATCCGGAGTGGGTCACTTTGGACTCACCTAGTCAGAGAGTGGGTGACCAGCTGTTAGAAGGTTTTCAAAAGGTTAAACATGCTCAAACCATGTACTCTTTAAGTAATGCTTTTAATGAAGCAGACATACACGCTTTTATTAAAAAGGTAGAAGAAGTGGTTGGGTCTCAGCATTCTTTTATCTGTGAGTGTAAAATCGATGGTCTTGCCATTGCCTTAACTTATGAAGATGGTTTGTTTGTTCGAGGAGCTACACGAGGTAATGGTCAAACGGGAGAAGATATTACTCAAAACCTACGAACAATCCATTCCTTACCATTACGACTGAGAAAGCCCATTTCAGGTGAATTTCGAGGAGAAGCTTATATGCCTAAAGAGGTCTTTTTAAAATTAAATGAACAAAGAGATGAGGCAGGGGAAAGTCCCTTGGCTAATCCTCGCAATGCGGCAGCTGGTGCATTGCGACAGAAAGATCCCGCAAAGGCAGCAAAGAGGCAACTAAACATATTTATGTATAATTGCTCTAGTCAATCGGATATAGAGGCAACTTCTCAAGGAGAACTCCTAGAAGAGATGGAAGCTGTTGGCTTAAGAACGAACTCTTTTAGAAAAGAATGTCATAATTTTAATGAAGTATGGGAGTTTATCCAAACGGTTGGCCAAAAAAGGCACCAATTACCCTATGAGATTGATGGAGTGGTTATTAAAGTCAATGCTTTTGAATATCAAGAAAAATTGGGGCATACTATTAAAGCGCCCCGTTGGGCAATTGCCTACAAGTTTCCAGCAGAAGTTGCTCAAACAACTTTACTTAATGTAGATTGGACAGTGGGTAGAACTGGAGTAGTTACCCCTACCGCTATTATGGAGGCTGTTCAATTGGCAGGAACCACTGTTCAAAGAGCAAGTCTTCATAATGTAGATCTTATTGAAAAACTTGATTTACATATAGGTGATCAAGTCGTTATCCATAAGGCAGGAGATATTATTCCCGAAATATTAGAGGTTGATCTAACTAAAAGAAAGCGAGATGATCGACCGGTAGCTATTCCTACCGAATGTCCACAATGTCATGAAGAGCTAGTGAAAATTAAAGATGAAGTGGCTTTAAGATGTGTTAATCCTAACTGTCCCGCCCAAAGGTTGGCTCAGATTACTCATTTTGTTTCCCGATTAGCCATGAATATTGATGGTCTGGGTGAAAAAATTGTTGAGCAATTATTGGACCATCATTTGATTGAAAATCCGGCTGATCTTTATTATCTCAAGCAAGAAGACCTTTTAAAACTTGATAAGATTAAAGAAAAGTCAGCTAACAACTTGATCCAAGCGATTAATGAGTCTAAGGATAGGGGATTAGATCGATTACTATTTGCTTTGGGAATTCGTCATGTCGGTGCAAAAGCTGCTCGCCTAATTGCCGAAGAATTTGGTACAATAGAAACAGTGATGATTGCCGAGGCAGAACAAGTCGGTCAAATTGAGGGCATAGGTGAAATCATCTCTCAATCACTGGTTCATTATTTCCAACAAGAGTCTTCATTAAAATTGATTGATCGTTTAAAAAAAATAGGTGTCAAAACCGATTTTCAAACAACCGTGATTGGCACTCAACAGACCAATGAATTTAAAGGAAAGACTATTGTTCTAACTGGTAGTATGAATGCTTATACTCGTAATGAAGCAAAGCAAATTTTACAAAATTTAGGAGCAAATGTAACCGGCTCAGTCTCAAAGAAAACAGATATATTGATTGCGGGGGCAGAAGCCGGCAGTAAATTAATAAAAGCTCGGGATTTAGGTGTTACAATCATAGATGAATCTACATTTATAGAAAAATTAGTAGAAAGTGGAATTAACGATGCAAAATAAATTGAAATGTATCACATTGCTAACCTGTCTTACTTTATTGTCAGGTTGCTTAAATAATTTAGAGGTAAAAAAAGAAGAAGCAGAACTGACACCTGAGAAGGTGATGGCCAGGTCAACTTCTAACCAATTAGCTAATGAAAATTATCGAGCTGTAATAACAGATGGTAAGTATCAACTCGGCCCCTCAGCTAGTGCAGACTACACATTATCTTCAACGGGCAATGCCTTTGCTTTCGAAGATGGTCTGTTACGTTTGTCACGAGAGGTGTTTCCTACCGATCAATACTTTTTACAAGAAGGCCAATTGATTGATGGTGATACACTGACTTCTTGGGTAGGCAGAGAAGCAGACAATAATCCAGCAGGCTTAAACCCTGCTATCCCTGTCGATAGTGGTGGTGCTAATCGTGAAACAACATCTTCTGACACTGATACTACTGTTGAGAATCAATCCCCTACTATTGAAGAAGCGACAGTAACTTCGGTTTTAGAAGATGGTCAAGAGGTTATGGTTGATGTAGAGGGTAATATCATTGATGAGAACGCCGGTAGGCCAGATCAGGTTGTCACTCAGGTTCAATCTACGCCTATTTACTTATCGCAAATTTTAGAAAAAAATATTATGGTTGAAACTGAAACAGGGTACAAGCTAGCAGGTATTGTTCTTGGCTTATCCATGAATTCACGTTATGAGTACACCGACCCAGAGGGGGTTGTTTACGAAGAAGAAATCTCTATGGGAGAAATGCGTGAGCGCGGAAGAGCTTATGCTAATATAATTGTGGGTCGTTTAAGAGCAACCGAAGAATTGAGATCTATTCCTATTCTAGTGGGTATATACCGACAGGCACCTTCTGATGAAATTGTAGGGGGTAGTTTTGTCTTGGATGGTATTTCACGTGAGGGAAATGCGGTTTCTGATTGGAAAGAGCTTAATGAATACCGAGTTGCTCTACCTATGACTGATTCAGGTGTCGAAGCAGAAAAATACGCTTATTTTGATAGTTTTTCTAAAGGTATTCGTGAGTTTTTCCCCAATCTGAATGGTATTTCCGGTCAAGTATTATATGCAGACGATCAGTTGAAAACATTAGATATTGAAATAGTCACACAGTTTTATCAAACAACAGAAATTACTGCTTTAAGTCAGCATGTGCTGGACACTGCGCAGAAAACATTACCTGAGAACATAGCAATTGAGATTAAAATTGTTTCTAATGCGGATACAGAAGCTTATATAGGTAGAAATGCAGGAGAAACGGAGTATCAATCACATATATTTAGACAATAAGAAGAGGGGGAAAAGAATGATTACACGCGAGGAAATTAAGCATGTTGCAAAATTAGCCAAATTAAGTTTTAGTGAGGAAGAACTGGACCAATTTGCTCCAAATATCCAAGAGATTGTTGAAATGGTTGAGCATTTACAAGAGGTGAACACGGAAGGTGTCGAGCCGACTTATCATGGTAACCAGTTGAAGAATGTTTATCGTGAAGATATCGCAGTCCCTAATCCGTCTTATCGAGCCTTATTGGATAATGCCCCAACAGTAAATGAAGGCTATATTCAAGTACCAGTGATTATCGAAGATGAAAAAGGAGATTAAGATGAAAAAATTCCCAACAACCATTACTGAGATGAAAAAAGGGCTAGAATCAGGAACATTTACAGCTGTCGAATTGCTTGAACATACCTACCGGCAAATTGAGACTTTGGAGAGTGCTGTTCAATCCTTTTTAAATTATGAAGATTTTAAAGAGCCGGCTTTTGAAGTGGCTAAAGCTGCAGATGAAGAAGGCTATTCGAATAATGATTCAAAATTATTAAAAGGCATTCCTATAGCAATCAAAGATAATATTTTAACAGCTGATTTTAAAACAACTGCAGCCAGTAAAATGCTTGAAGATTTTGTGCCAACTTATGATGCCTTTGTTATAAAACAATTAAAAAAGGCAGGAGCCATTATAGTGGGTAAGGTTAACCTAGATGAGTTCGCTATGGGAGGATCTACTGAAAATTCCTATTTTAAAACAAGTAAAAATCCTTGGGATCTTGAAAGAGTACCAGGAGGCTCTTCGGGGGGGTCGTCAGCAGCCGTAAGTGCTAGACAGGTGCCAGCAGCTTTAGGAACCGATACCGGTGGTTCGATTCGTCAACCTGCCTCTTATACAGGTATTGTTGGAATGAAGCCAACTTATGGTCGTGTTTCTCGTCATGGAGTGATCGCTTTTGCTTCTAGTCTTGATCAAGTCGGACCGATGACTTTAACAGTTGAAGATAACGCTTTACTTTTACAAGTGATTGCGGGGCATGATCCAAATGATGCGACCAGTTTAGCCGACGAAAAATTAGATTTTAGCAGTTTGATTGGTCAATCCATTGAAGGCAAGCGAATTGCTTTTCCTAAAGAATATCAATCAGAGGTCATTGATGCGGATGTTCGTCAAGCAATGGAAAAAGCAGCTGATTATTTTACAAGTAAAGGAGCAATCGTTGAAGAAGTTTCTCTTCCTCACTCTGAGTACGGGATTAATGTTTATTACATACTAGCTTCTGCGGAAGCTTCATCTAATTTACAGCGTTATGACGGTATTCGCTACGGTTATCGTTCAAAAGCAGCTGAAAATTTAGAAGAAATCTACTTAAAATCTCGCTCTGAAGGCTTTGGTCCTGAAGTCAAGCGACGATTAATGGTAGGGACTTATTCTTTAAGCTCAGGCGCCTATGATAAATTCTTCAAGAAGGCAGCGCAAGTGCGCTCATTAATTATTCAAGACTTTAAAGAAGTATTTGATCAATTCGATCTTATTATGGGACCGGTCACTAATTCGACAGCTTACAAAATTGGTGAACGCATTTCAGATCCGCTCAAAATGTATGTGGCAGATTTGTTGACAATCCCGGTTAATTTGGCTGGAATACCCAGTCTATCTGTACCTGCCGGCTTTGATAGCAAGGGCTTGCCTATTGGAATGGCACTCACAGGCCCAGTGGATAGCGAAGCCTTACTTTACCAAATGGCTTATGATTTTGAGCAAGGTCACGACTTTGTTAAGCAAGCACCTAAACTATAGGAGGATCTAGATGAATTTTGAAACAGTAATCGGACTTGAAGTCCATGTGGAATTAAAAACCCAATCTAAAATCTTTTCTTCCTCACCTGTTGGCTTCGGTGTGGATCCCAACGCCAATACCAATGAGAAAGATTGGGGCTATCCGGGAGCGTTACCGACTATGAATCGCCAAGCGATAGAATACGGAATGAAAGCTTCTCTAGCTTTAAATTGCCAGGTAGCTAAGCAGATGAAGTTTGATCGTAAAAATTATTTTTACCCGGATAATCCATCTGCCTACCAAATTTCTCAATTTGATCAACCGGTCGGGTCTAATGGATACCTGGATATTGAAGTAGAAGGAAAAAAACGTCGGATACGTATTGAACGTGTTCATTTGGAAGAAGATGCAGGAAAAAACACACACGGAGTGGACGGCTATTCATATGTTGATTTAAATCGCCAAGGTACGCCATTAATTGAAATTGTTACCGAAGCAGATATTCGTTCCCCTAAAGAGGCCCACGCCTTTCTAGAAGCCTTACGGGAGAGAATAATGTATACAGGCGTTTCGGATGTGAAAATGGAAGAGGGCTCTTTACGCTGCGATGGTAATATTTCAATTCGACCTTTTGGCCAAGAAGCTTTCGGGACAAAAACTGAAATCAAGAACTTAAATTCCTTTAATTATGTTCGCAAAGGTTTAGAGTTTGAAGAAAAACGTCAGGAAAATATTTTAAGATCTGGTGGTATCATTTATCAAGAAACACGTCGTTATGACGAGAAAACAGGACAAACGATTCTAATGCGTACTAAAGAGGGGGCGGCAGATTACCGCTACTTCCCTGAACCAGATCTACCACCGGTAACTATTTCACAAGAATGGATTGATCAAGTCCAGCAAACGATGCCAGAAATGCCAGAAGTGCGTCGTAAAAA
Source organism: Facklamia sp. P12945 (assembly GCF_050409485.1). NCBI lineage: Bacteria > Bacillati > Bacillota > Bacilli > Lactobacillales > Aerococcaceae > Facklamia > Facklamia sp. P12945. The sequence goes on along the minus strand of NZ_JBNUPJ010000014.1, from coordinate 39,094 downwards.
GTATGTTGAGAATTATCAGCTTCCGGAATACGATGCCATGGTCTTAACCCTTCAAAAGGAAATGTCAGATTTCTTTGAAGAAACTATTCAAGAAGGAGCAGATGCAAAGCAAGCTTCCAACTGGTTAATGGGAGAAGTATCTGCTTATCTAAATGCACAACAGCTTGAGCTTTCTCAAACAGCTTTAACTCCTAAGAATTTAGCAGAAATGATCCAACTAATTGATAAAGGAACAATTTCTTCCAAAATTGCCAAAAAACTCTTCAAAATATTAGCTCAAGAAGGGGGCAACGCTAAAGAAATTGTTGAAGCTCAAGGAATGGCTCAACTTTCAGATCCAGCCCAATTGAAACCTTTGATTGAAGATATTATTGAAAATAATCCACAATCCGTTGAAGACTATAAGAATGGAAAAGATCGAGCTGTTGGATTTTTTGTAGGACAAGTTATGAAAAAAACTAAAGGTCAAGCAAACCCCCAAGTCGTTAATGAGTTAATCCTTGAAAAATTGCAAACAATGTAGCTATAAGGAATCAAAAACGAGACAAGTGAAAACCGACATTTGTGTCGTTTTTACTGGATTCAAACAATTATAAGAAAAGCCATTTATAAAAGAAGATAGGAAGTGTAAAAATGAAAAATATCATATCGTCATTATTAATGACAATCGTCGGAACATTCTTAGTCGCATTAGCTATCAACTTAGTATCTTTACCGAACGAGTTGGGAGATGGCGGAGTTACTGGTTTTACCCTCTTTCTTCACTATACTCTAAACTTTGATATTCCTAAGACCGCCTTCGTTTTAAACGTGATTATTCTGATTATTGGTTGGAAATTATTGAGTAAAATGACGATTGTTTATACGCTCTTATCAATTGCTGCACTTTCGTTTTTTTTAAAAGTCGTTCAGCCTACCCCTTTCATTCCAGATAACCAATTAGTTGCTCCTTTAGTATCAGGGGTAATTATGGGAACAGGATTGGGAATTGTCATTCGTGGCGGTGGATCAACCGGAGGTACAGATATTCTTGCTTTAATTTTGAATAAGTATGTTGGAATTAGCGTTTCAAATGCTTTACTAATATTTGATGGAGTGATTATTTCCTTATTATTTTTTGCGATTGGTCTAGAAAAAGGCGCTATTTCCATTGTTGGGATTCTCCTGTATAGCCGAATCTTAAACTTCTGGGTTACAGGTTACAATCCTAAAAATGCACTGTTTGTTATTTCAGAAAAACATGAAGAAATTGGTAATGAAATTATGGATAAAGTTAAGCGCGGGGTTACTATCTTCTCTGGTTATGGCTTCTACTCAAAGGCTCAACGACAAATATTATATGTGGTGGTTTCCAATCGTCAGCTAATGGCGGTTAAAAAGATTGTTCATAATATTGACCCTAAAGCATTTATTGCGGTTAACGATGTTCAACAAGTGGATGGTGAAGGCTTTACCTTCTTACGTGAACCTGAAGAAATGACTTTAGAGACTGACGAAAGTATTTTAAATACAAATGGCTAATATAATGCTTTCTATTTCTTAAGAATAATTATAAAAACCTTGCATGATTTGGCACTGCACCCCATAAATGGGACAGAATAAAGAACACCTTTGTTAGGCTGTTTGTTGTCGGTATTGAACCGGTGACACCTAGCCTAATTTTTGTTGAACTCGCTTATGATTAACAGTTTTTTCTGTTTCTAAGTTGATTAAATGGGTGATTTTACGGTAACCATAGGTGAAAGGCTGTTTCTTACATAATTGTCCAATTTTAATTTTCCCTTCATTTTCTAGGTTAGCATTTACACGAACTTTCTAACGATAATAAGTAGATCGAGCGATCCCTTAGCAGGAGAGGATTAAACTCACCGAAACATGTGCTTTTAAACTTTCAACCGTTTCGACGACTACTTTTGGTACCCACTCCTCTTCAACACTTTGTGTTTTTTTAGGACATCCATCGCTGCTTGATGACGTTTTAATTTGATTTTGAGTGGATCTATCTCGCTAAGTTCTTCTAATCCTTTGCCATAAGTCTATTCTTTACCTCCAGCTTGATTGAAGCGCTAGGTTTGACCTTAACGATCCCAACGCCAGCAAGTTTTTACTTGAGATGTGTTCTTAATGTTTAATTCATCCATTATTTGTTTATTAGTCCGGCTTTCATTTTTCAATTCAATACATTTCCATTTTGTTTCTGCAGAATAAGCTAGGTGATTAACCCTAATCAAACACCTCCATTAAATTCATTTCACACGAATTCAACGGAGGTGTTTTTATGTTTGTCTCACTATTCGGGGTCAGTGCCAATTATGCAAGGTTTTTCTTATCAGTTATTAGAATCATTAAGAAATTCGAGAATTCGTTTTGAGGTCGGACGGGAAATGCCCAATCTACGCAGAGTGTCTACATCAGATTCTTTAATTTTTTGTAATGATTTAAAGTGTTTTAAAAGTTTAGAGCGTGTAGCCGGGCCAACTCCTGGTATAGTATCTAAAATAGAAGCCACCTGACTCTTAGCACGTACTTTTCGGTGATAAGATATTGCATACCGATGAACTTCTTCTTGCACTCTTTGAATAAAGTGGAAGGCTTGGGAACGCGGATCAAGGTCGACTATCTTTTCAGTGTAACCTTCCAGTAAGGAGGCCGTCTTGTGTTTATCATTTTTAACCATACCGACTACGGGGATAGCTAATCCTAACTCATTTTCCAAGACATCTCTAGCGGCTCTTACTTGTATAATCCCTCCATCCATCAAAATTAAATCAGGTAATGGTTTTTTTTCTTTGAGCAAGCGAGTGTAACGACGCCTGATTACTTCTTGAGAATGAGCAAATTCATTGGCTCCATCTCCACTCTTAATCTTAAATTTACGGTAATTTTTGCGATCTGGTTTACCCTCTTGATAAACAACCATCCCCGAGACCGTATGAACACCTTGGATATGTGAGTGGTCAAATGCTTCAATATGATTAGCCTGTTCAATTTGAAGGGCCTCTGCTAACTCTTCGATGGCGCCCAGCGTTTTACGTGTGCTAGCTTCAATTAAGCGGAATTTCTCATCTAAAGCTAATTTAGCATTTTTTTCACACAAATCGAGCATTGCCTTTTTCTTTCCTCTAAGAGGTGTTTGAACAGGAATTTCAAAGACTTCTTCTAAAACCTCTTGATCAACAGAAGCAGGGACTAAGATAGCTTTTGGAATAACATTATATTGCTCTTTATAGAAGCGAGCAATATAAGTTGTTAGTTCATGATCTGGTTCTTTTTCACCATAACTAGGAAAAAGAGCAGCTTTACGTTTAAGAATAGAACCCTGTCTTAACATAAAGGTTTGTATAGATATCCATCCCCTATCATAATAGAAATTAAAGACATCCATATTATCATAATCTTGACTCATAATAGCTTGTCTTTCAACGGTTGTCTCAATATATTCAATCTGATCGCGTAAATCAGCAGCTTGTTCAAATTCTAGCTTATCAGCTGCTTCAGACATCTTGCGCTTCAAGTCGTTTTTAATTGGACCGACTTCACCATTAAAGAAACGTTTAATCCGATTAATTTGCTTTTGGTAGGTTTCTTTTGAAACGGGATGATCACAACAACCAATACACTGTCCCAAATGGTAGTAAAAGCAAGCGCGCTTTTCATTTTTACCACAACGTCTTAGAGGATAAATTTTATGTAATAATTGTTGAGTGGCTGTAGCGGCTTGTACGTTTGGAAAAGGTCCAAAATAATGTCCGCCATCCTTAAGAACTCGATTGGTAATAATTAATTGAGGGTCCTTTTCATTAGTTATTTTTAAATAAGGATACATACTGCCATCTTTAAGTTTTATATTGTATTGCGGCTTGTATTGTTGAATCAAATTAATTTCAAGGATCAAAGCTTCTTTGTTAGAATTGGTAACAATTGTTTCAAAATGATGAATCTCAGAAACCAGTTTTGCTGTTTTACTATCATGGGCTCCTCTGAAATAAGATCGCACGCGGTTTTTTAAGTTTTTAGCTTTACCCACATAAATAATTTTATCATTAGCATCTTTCATTAAGTAGCATCCGGGCAATTCAGGTAATAAAGGGAGTCTTTGTTCAATATTATGTCGTATTTCTTCAGGGCTTTCTTTAGGCAAGGATGGGTCTCCTTTCTAGAGTTTTTTTTGATTAGGGAGTTGTTGGATTACTTTTTCATATGAGCGGGGGACTCTTTTTTCAATAAGATATTTTTCAGTAATAAATTGCTTTTTATTGTTAAAGTGTCCGTATATAAGAATCTGATCTCCCACCATAACCTCATACATAAAAGTTAAAGCTTTACGGGCAATCAAAGCAGTAAATTCTTGGTTTATTAAGTCAATAGGATTTAATGGATGCTTGATTAGTTTCAATTTAAATAAGACCAATGTCGGATCACTGGCTTTAATTAATTTTTGATAAATGACGATCCCTTTATATTGAAATTTCTTAGTCATTTGGATGCTCCTTAAATTCACTTAGATATAGTATAGCAAAAGCAGTCAAAAAAGTTTATTTTTAAATCGTTTTCAGCATATTCACGCTGTGTTATAATAAAAATAATAAATAAAAAAGGATGTGGAAGCATGAAATTCAATGAATTCGAATATAAAAGACCAGATATGTCTCTTTTAAAACAGTCATTCCAACAGCAAATTGAGGGAATCAAAAAAGCTGAATCGGCTGAGGATGCACTTGCAGCGGTTAAGGCCATTCAAGACATTCAAAGAGATATTGAAACGAATTCAACATTAACTTCAATTCGTCATTCAGTGGATACCCGTGATCAATTCTATTCAGATGAAACGGATTTCTGGGATGAAAACTCACCCCTTATTAGTGAGTGGGAAAGTGACTATTATCGAGCCACACTTGGCTCACCTTATCGTAAAGAATTAGAAGAAGAACTACCTCACACTTTCTTTAAGTTAGCAGAAAATCATTTGAAAATCTTTTCTCCAGAAATTATACCGCTATTACAAAAGGAAAATCGCTTGGTATCAGAGTATGGTAAGTTAAAAGCTTCTGCTGAAATTGAGTATAAAGGTGAAATTTATAACTTATCAAGTATTGGCGCCTTTACTCAAGATGCTGATCGAAAAGTACGTAAAGAAACTTCTGAGTTAATTACTGATTGGTATTTAGAACGCCAAGATGAGTTTGATCGTATTTATGATCAATTAGTTAAAACGCGTCACGAAATTGCAACAAAGCTAGGTTTTAAAGATTTTGTTGAAGTGGGTTATGCGCGTATGGCACGTTTAGACTATGACCGTAAGGACGTTGAAGTCTATCGCAAAGAAGTGCAAAAACATGTCGTACCTTTAGCTGAGAAACTATTTGAACGTCAGCGTGAACGTCTAGGTTTGGATAAGCTAGCCTTTTATGACTTAGGTCTAACTTTCCCTACAGGCAATGCCAAACCTGAAGGAAGTCCAGAAGAGATTGTTGCTAAAGGTGTTGAAATGTACCATGAATTATCACCAGAAACAGGTGAGTTCATTGACTTATTAATTGAATACGATGTTTTAGATTTAGAGTCTAAACCAGGTAAAGATACAGGTGGTTATTGTACGTATCTACCAAATTACAAGACGCCTTATATTTTTGCCAACTTTAATGGTACATCACACGACGTTGAAGTATTGACTCACGAGGCAGGCCATGCCTTCCAAGTTTATAATTCAAGATGGATTCAAACCCCTGAAGCTGTATGGCCAACTTTAGAGTCTTGTGAGATTCATTCAATGTCAATGGAATTTTTAACTTGGCCATGGATGAAAAACTTCTTTGGTGATAGCATTGAGAAGTTTAAGTATCAACATTTAGCTGGAGCTGTTCAATTTATTCCTTATGGTGTTTGTGTGGACCACTTCCAACATGAAGTATATGAAAATCCAAACATGACACCAGAAGAACGTCGTCAAACTTGGAGAAAATTAGAAAAAATTTACAACCCTTGGATTGATTACCAAGGCAATGAGTTCTATGAAAATGGAGGCTGGTGGTTCAAACAATTGCACATCTTCACTATGCCTTTCTATTATATTGATTATACTTTGGCTCAAGTATGTGCTTTCCAATTCTGGAAACGTAGCCAAGTAGATCATGATCCAAAAGCTTGGGAAGATTATTTGAATATTTGTAAGGTTGGGGGAACTCAGACTTTCACAGAAATTATTGCAACAGGGAACTTGAAGTCACCATTTGAACCTGGCAATCTTGCGGATACTTTAGCAAGTATAGAGGCTTACCTCGACCAAGTCGATGAAGAAACTTTAAGAAAATAATGGTGATCCTAAAGGAGCGTTTGTCATGTTGAACTATGCGACGATCGGTAGCTCATGGATTACTGAGCAAATGATGAATGCGGCTCGGTTAACACAGCGTTACCATCTCACAGCGGTTTATTCACGTTATCTTGACTCGGCTAAACAGCTTGCACAAAAACATGATGCCGATTATTTTACCAATGAATTAAATAATATTCTCTATGATCCTAAAATCGAAGTGATTTATATCGCTAGTCCTAACTCCTTTCATTTTCAGCAGGCTATCCAAGCTGTAAAAGCAAAAAAGCATGTAATTATTGAAAAACCTATGGTAACCTCCTCGGCTCAATGGCATGAGCTCTATTCACTCGCTGACGAAGTCGGAGTTTATGTATTTGAAGCGGCAATGCACTATCATAGTCGAAATTATAGTCGTTTGAAGCCTTTAATTAAACATAAAATGAAAGAGTTGGACAGTCCTTTATATGGTGCTAACTTTAATATGGGACAATACTCTTCTCGCTATGAAACTTACTTAGAATCCAAAGAAAAGGGTTGGCAAGTTCCGAATGTTTTTAATGCTGATTTTCATGGTGGTTCCTTGATGGATTTAGGTGTCTATCCTTTATACATAGCGCTCGACTTATTTGGTCTTCCTGAATCTGTTTACTATCATGCGATAGATGATGGACGACAAGTTGATTTGTTTGGTACAGTCATTTTAAAGTATGCTCAAACACAAGTTTCAATCTTTTTGTCCAAGACTGTTCATTCTTTGATGCCGAGTGAAATTTATATTGGCCAAGAAACTTTTATCATTAATGATATCTCACGCTTAACCAAGGTGAGTTTAGTTAACACAGAGGGTAAGAAGGCCCAAATCATAGATTATTTACCAGCTAATCCAATGTTTGATGAGTTATTAAGCTTTTCAGATATGATCCTTGAAGAAAAAACAATTCATCAAGAAATATTGTATGAGAACTGGAGACAATTATCCTTGCAAGTGGTTCAAGTTCTTGAGTTATTACGTCAGTCAGCTAAACTATTATAAGACCCTTGAACGGTTAGAAGTCAATGACTTTTAGCCGTTCTTTCATGAAGAAGGAGATTGTATGAAGGAATTATCAAATACACAATTAAAAAAACACTGGCAAGAAAAACATTTTTCCGAGGCAACACCTATTCAAAAACAAGTCTATCCCTACCTTAAAAATGAAGAGCCGGTTGTAGCTATTTCGCCAACTGGTACGGGAAAAACACTGGCCTATTTGCTTCCTATCCTAGAAAAGATTGAAGTAAACCAACATCTACAAGCCATCATATTTGCCCCTACTCAAGAATTAGCTCAGCAGATTTTTTTAGTGGTGGATGAATGGAGCCGATTACTTGGAATGACTTCTATGAGTATTGTTGGCGGTGCTAATGTCAAAAGACAAATTGAAAAATTAAAAAATAAACCGGAGCTTATTGTGGCAACTCCTGGACGTTTTAATGAGTTACTAAAGCAAACATCTAAACTGAAGGTTCACACGGTTAAATGGATTGTCTATGATGAAGCAGACTATCTTTTTTCAAAAGGTGAGCAGCAAATAGCAGACATTGAAATGATTGAGAAACGCCTCATGAGAGATATTAAACGCTATTATTTTTCAGCTACTAAAAGTAAAGATTTTCTTGATTATTTACAAGCAAAAAATTATGAATATGATCGTTTAGAAATTTCAATGCATTCAGCCAATATGCAAACTGAACATTTGTACCTAGAAGTTAACAATCGACAAAAAACAAATATGTTAAAACGTTTGGCTCAAATTGAAAGCATGCAAGCGATTGTCTTTTTTGATCAAATTAGTGAGTTAGAAAGAGCTGCTGCAAAAATGATTTTTGAAAATTTATCCATATCTGTACTTCATAGTCAATTAACCAATCGAGAAAGACAAATGGCCTTAGAACAGTTTAGACAGCAAAAAACAATCTATTTATTAACGACGGATTTAGCTTCTAGAGGACTTGATATAGAAGGAATACCTTATGTTATTCATTATCATCCAGCACGAGATGTGCGGACTTATTATCATCGTTCAGGAAGAACTGGACGCATGGGGAATGAGGGATGTGCCATTTCACTGGTCAATCAACAAGAAGCTATAGACCTAAAAAATATGCTTGATGACAGTAGTATTCACTTAGAAGAAAGAGTACTTTATGATCGTAAATTATTAAATGAATGGCCTGAGGAGGAAGAAATAAAACGGTCTAGTAAACGAATAACCAAGAGTAAATCACATCCAAAAAAACCAAAAACAGCAGTCAAAGCTAAAAAGAAAAATCGTAAGCGTAATACTAAAAACATTGGGAAACCGCGCAAAAGGGAAAAATAAAAGCTTTACCTAAATTTTACAATAAATTTACAGTATCTTTTTATCATTGAGTTATAATAATTATTAAGATAGGACATTAAGGTAAAGGAGAAGTGAAATGAGAATTTTAATAGCAACAGAAACATTTGTACCTGCTACAGATGGTATCTGTACACGCCTTGCTCATATGACAGTTGCTATGAAGGACTTGGGTCATGAAATAATTGTCGTATCACCTGATTTAGGAATTACTGAGTATAAGGGTGTAGAAGTGATACCGATGGATTCTTTTAACTTTCCTTTATACAAATCACGTCCTTGGGGTTTACCTTCTCGCAAAATGAAAACAATTATTCAAAATTTTAAACCTGATATTATTCATGCAGTCAATCCATTTTTCATGGTAACTTCTGCTGTTAAATATGCTAAGCAATTGGGAATTCCTTTATTAGCTTCCTACCATACACACTTGCCTGATTATCTTGATTCCTATAATTTACCGCTCTTGAAACCAATTCTATGGGATTATATTCGCTTTTGGCATAATGACGCTGATTTAAATGTTACTGTTTCAGAAAGTTTAAAAGTAGAATTAATCCAACAGGGGATAGCTGCTGAAGGAGTTATGCCGCGTGGTATTGACCTTAAAAAGAGGCATCCTAAGTTTTTTGATCAGAATTTATATAACAAATGGACTTTTGGATTAGATAATCAAAAACTACTAGTCTATGTTGGACGACTTGCTGCTGAAAAAGATTTAGATCATTTATTACCAATCTTTTCTTACCGAGAGGATATCTGTTTAGCAATTGTTGGGGATGGTCCAGAGCGCCAACATTTAGAAGAATTATTTACAGGCACAAAAACGACCTTCACTGGCTTTTTAACTGGAGAAGACTTGTCTAAGGCATATGCAACAGGAGACGCCTTTATATTCCCATCTGTTTCAGAAACTTTTGGCTTAGTTATTTCAGAATCGATGGCTTCAGGAGTTCCGGTAATCGCTGCTGAAAATGGTCCTACCCTAGAACAAATTACTCCCAACCAAACAGGAATGATTTATCAATCAGGGAATATAAAGTCATTAATGGAAGCTTTAAAGATTTTAGATAATCCTTTAAAGCTTAAGAAAATGGGGTTAAGAGCCCGTCGAGAAGCTGAAAAATATTCATGGAAAAACGCCACCAGCATGCTGTTAAATTATTATGAAGAAACAATTCATCTTAGTTCTCAAAAACTCTCACATCTTAGTAAATTAGTAAATCAATAAAAGAGCAGCTCATCAAACGCTTAATAGGGTAAGGACAAAACAAAGGATTCGCAAAATGTAGTAATTTGTTATATAATTTATATAGAAATGAAAGAAAGAAGGTATAATTATGGGACTTATTATGACTTTAATTGTTGGAGGAATCATTGGATGGTTAGCAGGTATGGTTCTAGGTAAAGATATTCCTGGGGGAGTTATTGGAAATATCATTGCTGGTATCATCGGTTCATGGATAGGTGGTCAATTCTTCTCTAATTTTGGCCCTGTAGTATCTGGCATTGCTATTTTCCCATCATTAATTGGAGCGATTATTCTGATTGCAGTAGTATCCTTTGTCTTAAAGAAAACAAGATAAGTTGATTAGCTTAACACTTAGGCGGGTTCATTGAACCTGCCTTTTTTCTTTATTTACTGATATTCTTATTTGGGAGGAAATGACATGGTGGAAAAACTGACGTCTTATACTCAAACATTTAAAATAAATACTGATTGGTTTATCGATCCAGAAAATAAAAGTAATAATTTTACTAAACTATTAGAAGCTGTTCTGGAAACTTCCACAAGGCATGATCAAGTTAATCAATTTGATCAAACTGACTCTATTTTGGGGCAGGATGAAAGTTGGGTAATTACGCAAAACATCTGCATGATCAATCAACTGCCTCAATATGGTGATACGATTGAAGTTCAGACTAAGATTATTCAGGCCAACCGATTTTTATTAGAGCGGTGGTTCGAGATAAGGTCTAAAGATCATCTTTTGTTAGAATGTCAGATGCAATTCGCGGTGATTAATTTAAAAACTAGGAAAATGGGCCGTATTGCTCATAAAAAGTTAGAAGAATTACAACTTATTGACCACCAACAAGAGGTTAAGAAAATAAAGCTTAATTTTCCTGACGATATAACTCTTTGGAAAGAAAAAGACCAAGCTATAACAAATCAAGATATTGATTTTAATCATCATGTCAATAATCTTGTTTATATAAATTGGTCCATTGGTAGTCTTCCTTCTTGGTTACAAAATAATTATGACATAAAAAACTTAGCGATTAAGTATGGTCGAGAGTTGCTTAGAGAGCATCAAGTTAAAATTCTTACAGAGGCTAATGTCAAATTAGAGACTCAAACTGATGCTAAAAAAATAATAACTTATCAAACTATTTATAATGCTACTAATCAGCAAGAAGCGGCTCGGATTGAAATCGAATGGCTGGAAAAAGAGCTGTAATTCGTTATAATAGATTCGATAATGAAATTAGAAAGAAGGCTATTAATGATCACACTTAAATCTGAAAGAGAAATTCAAGCCATGAAAGAATCAGGAAAAATCCTTTCTGATATTCATGTAGCATTACGGGATTTTATAAAAGCGGGGCTAACTACTAAACAAATCGATCAATTTGTTCAAAATAAAATTGAAGCAGCTGGAGCTGTCGCTGCCCAAATCGGCTACGAAGGTTATAAATTTGCTACTTGCACCAGTGTTAATGACGAGATATGTCACGGTTTCCCATCTAATCGTAGCTTAAAAGCTGGTGATATAATAAAGGTAGACTTCTGTGTAGATTTTAATGGAGCTATCTCTGATTCTTGTTGGTGTTATGCGGTAGGTAAAATTAGTCCAGAGCATAAGCGATTAATGGAGGTTACCAAGGAAGCATTATATCGCGGGATTGAACAAGCTAGACCTGGGAATCGTATAGGGGATATTGGACATGCTATTCAAACATATGTGGAAAAAGAGGGCTTTGGTGTAGTTCGCGACTTTATTGGTCACGGTATTGGTCCTACTATCCATGAAGAACCAGCTGTTCCTCACTATGGTATAAAAGGCAAGGGACTTCGATTAAAAGAAGGTATGACAATTACCATTGAACCAATGGTAACCACAGGAGATTGGAAAATGAAGATGGATGCCAACGGTTGGACGGCCAGAACCCGAGACGGAGGATACTGTGCCCAGTACGAGCATTCATTAGCTATTGGACCAGACGGACCTATTTTATTGACTCAACAGGAAAATGAAATATAATTTAATTGTTTAAAAATAAAAACAAGGGGTTGGAACAAAAGCCCTGAATAATTAAAGAAAGTTCGGTAAACGGTACAATCGTTAATCGGACTTTTTCTTTAACAATATAAACATAGAAAGCGTTTCCTAATATAATAGTAGGAAACACAAAACTATTTAGGAGGGGCTTTCTATGTAGCAACAGTGTATTATGAATTAAACTTGCTTTCCTTTGAGAAGATCCAATACTAAGCGAGCTCTACGAGGAGCAATTCGAACAGATTCCAGAAGCAAATATTCGCCCACTTGAACTTGCCGATGGGCGACCTGTTTATCATCCTCGTGTCTTACTTAAAGTATTGTTATTTGCTTGTTCTAAAGGCAATTTTTCAGGCCGTCGTCTCAAAAAGTATCACCGAAAAACTGCCTAGGATTTTATTCCTCGTAAAGAAAAACACACCACTTGTCAAGCGACATCAACGGTCGCAATAGCTTTTCTAAGACCGATGTCGAGCGAATATTTATGGCCAATAATCTACGTCAATACGCAAAGTAGCGAGCCCAGATTGGAAAGTAACTTTCCAATCTGGGCTCGCTGTAAATTTTGAGGCAAGGCTGAGCAGCCCTTTTGTTCCAGCCCCTTGTTTTTATGATTGAAGCCTTTAGGAAATAATTGATTGATAGAGTTTTTCATAGCGGCTAATTATTTCATCCCATTTGAAGGGGTTGATTGCTTCTAAAGCATCTTGAGACAAACGTTCATAATGGTTTAAAATATAAAGAATTGCTTGATCGAAAGCTGTTTGATCAAATCGATCTACAGAAACGCCTACATGGTAATTTTTAAAAAATGAATCGAATCCTTCGTTTTGAGTATAGATTACTGGCAAACCTTGACTCATTGCTTCTGGATAGACTAATCCAAAGGTTTCAGGGAAAGATAGTAGGGCGAAAAGATCCATTGAACGATATAAACTGACCATTTCAGCTTTGTTTAAAGCGCCGTGGTAGGTAATATGATCCATTGCTTGCAATTGCTTGAGAATTTTAGCATCCCAATTGGGACCAGCAATATGTAACTCCGCTGCTTGGTATTTTTTTGAAAAGTGTTCGATCATTTTAGCTAATTCAACAAAACGTTTACCAGAAGATACTTTACCAGCGGTTACAATACGCAGTGGCTGATGACAAATAAATTTCTTTTCATTGAAGCGATTGTTATGCCAATAATCATCAATGCCGTTAGCAATGACCTGGCTTTTACCTTTAAGATTATCCAATTCTTTAGTGGGTATAAAGCGATTAAAAACCTGTTGGTAAGTATTTTGTGAAATAAAGATAATCTGCTTGGCATCGCGCAGAATATCTAAGCCCACATTTCGCATCCATGGCATTTTTTCAAAAAAAGTATGTAGGTCCGCATTGCGTACAGCAACAATATAGGGGACATGATATTTAAGATAAACTTGTCTAGCTAACCAACCATTTGAAAAGAGTGAGTGTGCATGAGTAAGATCAAAGCTATCTAAACTGTATGATTCTTTTAAATCTTGCCAAATCTTATGGTGTTTAAGTGGAAAAAACCAGCGCATCCATTGATCGTGATTTCTAGATAGATTTAAGTAATCTCCACTAGCTGCTACTCTTTCTTGAGGGAATTGATGCGAAATGGGGACATAAACTTTTAATTTATGTCCCTGCTTTACTTGACGATCATAGACTTGTTTAAATAAACCAGAAGTTGAGAAATAGGAATTAATATGTAAAATATCCATATTATCTACTCTTGCCCTTCTTCGATTAGGGCTTCTAATGAAGAAAGTCGATTTTCTAAATCTTCAACTTTTTGATTCATGGCAGCTTGACTGCCTTCATATTCTTTCGTTGTTGGAATAGAGAAAGCTTTTACAGACAGATAAACAAGTAAGAAGAAAATAATGATGCCGATGATTAGAAGCGGCCAACCGGTTCGGTCTACCCGTCGATCTATTTCTTCAATGTGTTTGGTTATTTCTTCTTCAAAATTTGTGTTAAAGTTTGAAGGGGTTACCATCCTTAACACCTCCTTCTAAAGTGATTAAAATGCCCATTCACCTTTACGGAAGATCGGGGTAACAGTACCATCTACTGAGATTCCATCAACATTCATTTCCGCATTTCCTACCATAAAGTCCACGTGAACATTCGAGCGATTAAGTCCCACTTCCTCTAGCTCTTTTTGGCTCATTTTAGCACCATTTTTTACAGAAGTAGCGTAGGCTTGTCCTAATGCGATGTGGTTAGAAGCATTTTCGTCAAATAGAGTATTGAAGAAGATAATGCCTGATTGAGAAATTGGTGATTGATGCGGAACAAGCGCTACTTCACCTAAGGAATCAGAACCCTCATTTTCTTCTACCAGTTGACGTAAGGTTTCTTCACCTTCTTTGGCTGATACTTCGGTAACTTTACCGTCTTTGAAAGTGAATTTCATTTCATCAATTATAGTTCCACCATAAGCTAATGGTTTAGAAGAAGAAATATAGCCCTCTGCACGTCTTGAATCTGGAGCTGTAAAGACTTCTTCTGTAGGCATGTTAGCAATAAAGACTTCGCCTTTTTCATTAAGTGATCCGGCACTTTCCCAGACATGGTTTTTAGGTAAGCCGACAGTGAAATCAGTTCCAGGTCCTGTATAATGCAACTGATCGAATTGTTGTTCATTAAGGAAGCGTGCTTTTTCGCTAAGACGTTCTTCATGTTCATCCCAAGCTTTAATTGGGTCTTCTTCATAAATACGTGTTGTTTTAAAAATTTGATCCCATAAAGCGTCTACTTGTTCTTCAGAAGTTTTTAGTTCAGGGAAAACAAGAGCAGCCCACTCTTTACCTGCACCTGCAACAACTAACCATGAAACAAGATTTGATTGTGTCGCAATACGTACATCTTTCATAGCTTGAGAAGAAGCACGGTTTGCTGCGTTTATTTTTGCAGGATCAATTCCTTTAAGAACATTTGGATCACTTGAACGTAGTGAGATACGTTTAGCTCTTTTTTCTACAAAGTAATTGCCTTCATCAATTATAAATTGCGGAATATCGGTCAGTGTTTCTTCAGATTGATGGGTAAAATGAAGACGAGTTAATGTATCGTCTGCCCAATTTACTTTAACAAACTTAGCACCTGCTTTGTAAGCAGCTTCAGTCACTAAGCGAACTAATGGGGCTTGATCAAGATCAGCGAAAATTAAAATATAATCTTCTTTACTAACTGCAATTCCTTTATTGACGATTAAGTTTGCATATTTTTCAAGAAGTTGATCAAAATTTTTTAAAGTCATAGTATACCTCTTTCCTTATTGATTTAATTTTTCAGCAATACCATCAGCTAAAGCTTGAAGACGTTCAATATCCTCACCTTCGGCATTTAAGTTAATTTTACATGATGGGCCACCAGCTTGAGCGCCTACTTTTAAAAATTGTTTTTCAAAGTGATCGACAGCACCACAAAAGACTTCATAGTAAGTATCGCCTGAACCAAAAACACCAAAGACTTTATCTGATAGATCTAATTCACCCAAATCATCGTAAAAATCTAGCATTTCGTCTGGTAGTACTCCATCGACTCCGTAAGTATAAGAACCGATTAATACAGCATCATATTCTAAAAAGTCTTCTGCATCTGCTTGCATGACTTCAACCACATCAGTAGTGATACCGTGAGCTTCAAGACGCTCAGCAATAATATCAGCCATTTCTTCGGTATTTCCAGTAAGACTTGCAAAAATGATTAATGCCTCTGCCATTATATTCCCCCTTAAGGTTAAGTTGTTTTAAACCTTGTGTTATTATATCAAACTTCATAGCAATTGTGGACCTCAATTCCTATTAGGTTAAGAAGTAGGAGTAAATTTAGGAAGAAATTATGAAGAATGAATCTAGCTAGATTTGTTATGCTATAATTAATCAGAATATAAATAAGCTAAGGATGGAGGCTATATATGTCAATCTTAGTTACAGGTGGAACTGGATATATCGGCAGTCATACAGTTATTGAACTATTAAACAATGATCAAGAAGTAATCGTTGTCGATAATTTTTCAAATTCAAAACCAGAGGTTTTAAATCGTATTCATACAATTACTGGTAAAAACGTTACTTTTTATCAAACTAACATTGAAGATAAACAGGCAATGGCTCAAATTTTTAAAAATCATCCTGTTGATTTAGTCATTCATTTTGCTGGCTATAAGGCTGTTGGTGAATCTGTTGAAAAACCTTTAAAGTATTATCATAATAATCTTAGTGGTACAATTACCTTGCTCGAAGTCATGCAGGAAAACCAAGTCAAAAATATTATTTTCTCATCTTCAGCAACTGTTTATGGTGAGGCACATAAAGCGCCATTTGATGAATCAATGCCGACGGGTGAGGCTAGTAATCCTTATGGTTATACAAAATTAGTCTTAGAAAAAATATTGCAAGACTTATCGTATTCTGATTCTGAGTGGTCGGTGACTTTATTACGTTATTTTAATCCTATTGGAGCACATCATTCTGGCTTGATTGGTGAAGATCCTCAGGGAATTCCTAATAATTTAATGCCATATATTACTCAAGTAGCAATCGGTAAGCGCCGTGAATTGCAAGTGTTTGGTAATGATTATCCAACACACGATGGAACAGGTGTGCGTGATTATATTCATGTAGTAGATCTTGCACAAGGTCATCAAAAAGCGATTAGCCACAATCTAAAAAATAAAGGTGTCGCAATATTTAATCTGGGGACCGGTCAAGGTTATTCTGTCCTAGATTTAATTAGGGCATTTGAAAAAGCCAATCAAGTCCAAATACCTTATCAAATCGTGGATCGTCGTCCAGGGGATATCGCGATTGCCTATGCCAATCCTGAAAGGGCTAATCAAGAGTTGAATTGGAAGGCTCAAAAAAACTTATATGCCATGTGTTTAGATTCATGGAATTGGCAGAAAAAAAATCCTGAAGGATTTTAATGATAAATTGAACGGAGGAAGCATATGTTTCCAGAACAGAAATCAGACAAACGTCCTTTTTTTTCAAAAAGACTTTTGGTCTTTTTTCTTGTAATGATTCTTTTAGTTTTTTCTACTTTTCTCTTTTTTGGCTATCTGGATGATTTGAAAAATTCTTTCCAAGGCACCTTTGTCCATAATCCTTCTGAATGGCAATACTATACTATTGGACAAGAATTACTAGAAAAAAAAGATAGGTCTTTTGAAGACTTAGCAAAAGATGGCATCGAGCTCTTAGTTTTGAGCTATGATTACAGTCAAGCAGGCCGAATTGGGGAGAAAAGAATTAAAGAAATAACTTATTATTTATGGGATTTTAATCAAGAAAAGATAGTCCAAGTCAACATCGATCCACAATTAGATTTATTTATATCAGATACTAAAATGTCAAAAACAATCAGAGAATATGGTTTAAAGCAAGGAGAGTTAGCTTTAGTTGAACAATTGACGCAATCATATAATTTGCCCATTGATTTTTTAATTGTCTTAGATCTTGATAGGTTAGAAGAAGTTGCTAAAAAGAACTCTAATGGAGTATTATTCAAAAATATTAACAATGATGATCGGCAAGAACAAAAGACAAGTCAAATTATGGCTGACAATTTAATGGATTATCATCACTTTTTAAAACTAGCCAAAGAATTAAATCAAACGGATTACCTGGTAAAAAGTAACATTGGTTTTAACCATTTTTTAAAATTTACTCTCTACTATAATCTTCAAAAGGGTCAAAAAACTGAAACATTTGACCTATCTAGCACACAAACAAGAAGTGAAAGAGAAAGATTACTAGAATCCCTAAATTTTAATCAGTAGAAAGTCGTATAAGGAGGAAGCTTTTGCAAAAAATTAGAATCCTACATCTAATGTCATCTTTTGGAGGAGGCATTTCTACATTTATTCACAATTTAGCTAAAGAAGCTAGCAATCAAGAGATGGTTTTTGATGTAGCTACCTACAGTCAAGTTCCTGACTATTTTAAACAGACGATTGAAGAGACGGGTGGTCAGATTTATTTTCTGAATAACCCCAAAAAAACTTCTTGGCAATCCTTTAAGAATAGTTTTGCTAAAGCTTTTCAAGAGAATGCCTACCAAGTAGTTTATAGTCATATTGCAGGTTACCGTTCAGTCATTTATTATTATTTAGCCCATCAATTCCAAAAGGATACGCCCTTTGATTTCTATATTCATGGGCATTACCGTTATGACAAAAATACAGCTTTAAAAAATAAATTGATGCAAGTTTTTGATGCGCAAGTCAATAGAAGATTGTCTCGTTTACCGATTGGATGTTCTCAACTTTCAATAGAAGAATTGTTTGCTTTGAAAGTTGGAGAATCCTCTGTGGTTATTCCAAATAGCATAGAACCCAATGATTTCTTTATCGATTTTGAAAAGAAGCGAACAAGTCGTAAATATTGGCTAAGCAAATTCACTAAGAAAAGTAAACAAAGTCTAATAATTGGACAAGTGGGGCGTTTAACGGCAATTAAAAATCATCCTTTGACCTTAGAAGTCATAGCTTATAGTAAAAAGCAGCATCATCCCTTGCGTTTAGTGATTGCTGGTGAGGGGGAAGATCGGGATTTTTTAGAAAAAGAGGTAGAAAAAAAAGAAATTGATGCCCAAGTTTTCTTTGCTGGCAGAATTAGTCCGGTTGCTAATTTATTAGCCGGTATCGATTTATTAATTATGCCCTCTTTTTCTGAAGGTTTTGGCACGGTAGCCATTGAAGCTCAAGCGGTAGGCATTCCCGTGCTTGCCAGCGATCAAATAAGTCAAGAAGTAGACTTGGGCTTGGGGTTGATTCAATTTTTATCTTTAAATTGTGAACCTAAAGAATGGTATCAAAGGCTGATTGAATTTTATCATCAAAGTTCAACTAAAATTCCCACTGATGAAGAACGATTTAGAAGTATACAAGCTAAGTCCCTTACTAATGAAGCTGCAGCCAAGCTGTATCGCCAGGTGTTAGATCATCAAGTGAGCCATTTTCGGATAGATTCGAGGTAATATATGAAACATTTTATGAAAAGATTAACAGGGTTTTCCTTAGGACCGATTATTGGTGCATTAATTTCACTGATTCAAATCCGCATTTTGACTCAGTTGTTAGTAGCAGACCAATATGGGGTTTCAGGATTGTATCGAAACTTAATCTTAAACATTCCTAATTTTCTTTATATTGGTCTCGATCAGGCTTTTTCTCGTGAATTTCATCAAGCTGCATCTAAAAAACACCTTTTTCAACAAGCAATTATTATCCCGATCGGGATGGGAATCCTTCTATCATTTGTTATGCTTGTTTTTAATCAGACCATTGCGAATTGGTTGTTTAGTGATCCTAACGCAGGCTATATTGTGATTTGGAGTACAATTTTACTTATTTCAATGATTATTGAACGCTTCGTACTCATTTCTATTCGTATGCAAGAAAAAGCAAAAGAATATTCTGGCTTTACCATTTTATTAAAGAGTTTAATTTTTGCAGTTTCCTTGTCTATAATTGCTTTGGGCATTCGCGATTTTCGTGTAGTGGTTTTTGGAATGATTTTTGGTCAACTTATAGGGGATAGTTTTCTTTTCTTACGTTATAGAGATTTGTTATCGTGGAATGATTTTGTTGTTGACTATGACCTCATAAAAAAATTATTATCTTTTGGTTTTCCGCTTATGATTGCAATGTCTCTTAATTCGGTGCTCAATACAATTGATAGCTTAATGCTTCGGTCTTTTTCTACCAAAAAAGAATTAGGGTTTTATGCTGCAGGCATCGCGATTGTCAATATGATTGGTATTTTAAAGACAGCATTTGCAACCTTTTGGGTTCCTACTGCCTATCGATGGCATGATGAAGGCAAGTCAATGAAGCATTATAAATTTATTTCAGACGCTGTTCTTTTTGTTTTAACGGGTATCTTTTTTGGGATTCTTGTATTTCGCCCCTTGATTATGATGATTTTAGGCGAGGACTATCGTTCTGTTCAGTATATTCTTGGCTTGCTCTGTTTTCCTCATATTATGTATACACTTTCTGAAACAACGACACTGGGAATTGTTTTTTCACGCAAGACCTATTTTAATACATTGGTTTCTTTATTGGCTTTGATTCCTAGTTTTTTTATTAATCTCTGGCTCACTCCAAGATGGGGAGCTTTAGGAGCAGCCACCGCGTCATCCGGAGCCTACATCATGTTTTATCTAGCTAGAACTTATTTTTCAAGTCGGACAGGCTTTTATTTCAAACAAAGTAAACATCTCATGTCCATTTGTTTAATGTTTATTGCTGCCTTCATTAACACTAGTGATTATGCTTATCGTTTGTCTGTAACATTTGGCTTAGCTTTGGTCTGTCTCATTATTCAGTTTTCGACCATCCAAGATGGTTATCAAATCTGGCGTAATCCTGAGAAATGGGATTTTAATTAATTGTTCGAAAAGAAAGAGTAAGAAAGGAGTGGCCCATGTTTCTATATTGTTTACTTTTAGTTACGAGTGTTTTTTTAGGTTCGCAAATTTTAGCCGTTGAAACGCCAATTGCTCAAATTACCCTTTACCGAATTCTTGCTCTTTTTTCTGTTCTGATTCTTGCTTGGCAAATTTTACAAAAAGATCGAAAGCTTTTATTGGTGTTACCCTCTGCTTCAACACGTATGCTTTTTTGTTTTTTAGCTTGGTGGTTAATTGCTTTAACAACAGGTCTTTGGGCTGAAAATTTTAAAGATTGGCTGCAAGTTTCATTTTTAATGACGGTTGGCATGGCATCAATTGTGGCTATTTATTTTTGGGTGGGTACTAAAAGACAGTGGTTTCGTCTGGCTCAAGCCATGTGGGGGATGATGACTGCCTTAGTATTTTGGGGCTATATCGAAATTATCGGTAATATCTATGTATTTGCAGATATGACCAAATTGGATAAATATGGAACTTTTGATTCCCAACCCTGGACTCGGATTCCAATCACCTTTTTTGCCAATCAAAATGACTATGCTACTTTACTTTTAGCGTATGTCACCCTCTGTATGGTTCTATACTATTACAGTCAAAGATATTGGCAAAGGATGTTCTTACTATTAATGTTTGCATTAACAACATTTTTAATCTACCAAACCAGCTCAAGAATGTCCTTAATATGTTTAATTCTTTTTATCGGCTTACAACTAGTTCGCAACTTCAAGTTGGATCTTTTCCAAGGGAAAAGACTTTATATAATGACCGCCTTTATTATTTTTATGATGTTAATTCCACCTATACGTGAAAAAGTTTTTGAAGTGATTTTTCTAGGTGGTCCACAAGCAGGCTTATCTGGTGATACTAAGCGAATGAATATCTGGCGAAATGGTTTACTTTATTTGACCCAAACTTTTGGCTTAGGGGTAGGATCGGGGAATATCGAGCATTGGGCTAAAGTAAGACCTATCTGGCCAACTAATGAAATAACCAATATGCATAATTGGTGGCTTGAAATTTTAGTTTCTAACGGCATTCTTTCACTGTTACTTTATTTATGGGCATACATTGGAATGATAAGACGGTTGGAGTTTGTTGCTAGAGTGGGGAGAAAGACCTCTGTTTTACAAAGCAATATTTCTTTTGTATTCTATAGTTTTTTAATTATTTTTATTCTAGCAAGTATTACTAGTGCAAATAATATGTTGATTGAATGGCACTGGGTATTTTTTGCTTTAATTATAAGTTGGGTAAAAATAATCGATACAAAAGAACAAACGCAGGATTTTAAAAGTAAAAGGAGTTTAGGAATATGAGCTTAGCTACAGTTTTTCACGAGTTATACCGCTTTATTAAAAATAATTTTAGAAGAATTATGTTTGGATCAGTTATTATCTCATTATTAGTTGTAGGAGGAAGGTATGTCGTCAACCGCTTAATAAATAGTGATAAAATTGAATCATATAATTATCTAGCCCATGCCTATCAACAAGACCCAGCTTCATTCCAAGTGATTGTTACAATGGAAGATGGCAGTCTATTTTCAACTGCGGCTGTCTTTGATGACTATTTTGCGACACCAACTATTATTAAACAAATTGAAGCAGAAACTGGTATCGAGTTTGGAAAATGGCTTCAAGCAGAAAAAAAACTTGAAATGTATAAGACCAACACTTTTCGAGGTGGGCTTGCAGGAATTCGAGATGCCGCTTCAAATGTTATTACTTTAAGATTTTTGGTGGGGAATAATGCTGAAGAAAACTTAAAGATAGCCGAAGCATATGCTGAATTATTAGAAAAACAAAAGCTACCTTTCCTCGGGAAAAATACTGTCTCAATCATTCGGTCACCAGAAATTGGAGAAATGATTCCAATTGATTTGATCGAAGAAGTTCCTAGTAGGGAAACTTTGACCCCATTTCAAACTAAAGAGGCTAAAGGAAGTATTATCTATGGCTTATTGGGTCTCTTTTTAGGCGCTATTTTATCGATAGCTTGGAGCATGATTGCACATTATCGAAGACATAAAATAGGCTATGCTTTTGATTATACTTGGGGAATTAATGATCTGCATTTTATTTATAACCGTCAAGATAATCGAGAAGTCTTAGAAAAATTAATTCGAACTCCTAGTGATAGTCAGCGAGTAATCCTTAGACAACAAAAGCATCAAGAAGTGAATGTTCAAGAACTAATCTCTCCTGAAGGAAACACCTACGGAGTGCAAGCGACTAACTTAGCAAGTCTTGATGCAAACTTTTCACCAAATGAAATTGTTATCGTCTTAGACGCTAATATTACCGATAAAAAGTGGTATAATGACCAACGCCAATTGGCAGAGCTTTATCAAGCAAGAATCAAGATAATTCAGATTATTTAAGGAGAATTGTGAGATGAATTCAAAATCAGGATTGGTGTCGATAATAACCCCTGTTTATAACGCAGAAAGATTCTTAAAAAAAACCATCGAGAGCGTGCTTAATCAGAGTTATCAGAATTGGGAGTGGTTGCTAGTCAATGATTGCTCAAATGATATTAGTGTGAGAATAATTCAAGAATTTGCACAAGAAGATAGCCGTATTCAATTGGTTAATTTATCAAAAAACTCTGGTGCCGCAGTAGCAAGAAACAAGGGGCTTGAATTGGCTAGAGGTAGATATATTTCATTTATTGATAGTGATGATGTTTGGGAATATTGTAAGTTGGAGAAACAATTAGCATTTATGCAAGAAAAGGCGCTATCTTTTACTTATACAAATTTTTCCTTAATAGATGAAAGTGGAGAAACCCTTAAAGAAACAGTAGATTTACCAGAACGTTTAGATTATAATGGCCTTCTAAAAAACACAGCCATTGCTTGCTCTACAGTAATGATTGATCGTGAAAAAATAGGAGACTTTAGAATGCCTTTAGTGCGGAAAGGACAAGACACAGCAACTTGGCTAATGTTAATGCGTGAACGAAAAATTGAAGCTTATGCTTTAAATGAAGTGCTTAATCACTATCGTCAAGTTTCTGGTTCTATTTCCTCCAACAAGCTTTCAGCTCTTAAGCGAACATGGTACACTTATCGCCATTTAGAAAAATTACCACTATATCAGTGCATATATTATTATAGTCATTATGTTTTTCAGGCAATTAAAAGGCGGTTATAATTTAACAAGCAATTATATAAGATAGCTAAATAAGGTTAGGAGAAAAAAATGAATATATATCAAAATTTAATTGAAGGTAAAACAAAGTTAGCAGTTGTAGGTTTAGGGTATGTGGGTATGCCGATTGCCATAGAATTTGCTAAGCACATTGAAACAATTGGCTATGACAACAATGTTCATAAAGTGGAGCAATATTTGCAGGGTATCGATCCAACTCTAGAGGTTGGAGATGAAGCAGTCAAGAATACAAATTTAGCTTTCACCTACGACCAAAGTAGGCTAAAAGAAGCGAACTTTATTATTGTTGCGGTTCCAACGCCTATCAATCAAGATAAGACACCTAATTTAGATCCGGTTATTTCAGCCACAAGAACCGTAGGTAAAAACATGTCTAAAGGGACTTTAGTTGCTTATGAGTCAACGGTTTATCCTGGGGTTACTGAGGAAATGTGTATTGAAGAACTTGAAGAAAGTTCAGGATTAGTGCATGGTGTTGATTTTTGGGTAGGTTATTCACCTGAAAGAATTAATCCAGGAGATAAGGTCCATACTTTACCAAAAATTAAAAAGATCGTTTCTGCTACAACTGCTGATGCTTTAGATACAATGGCTAAAGTATATGAACTAGTAATTGAAGCGGGTGTTCATCGTGCACCAAGTATTAAAGTTGCTGAAGCCGCTAAAGTTGTTGAAAATAGTCAAAGAGATATTAACATTGCATTTATGAATGAGTTAGCTCTCGTTTTTGATCGAATGGAAATTGATTCGCAAGATGTTATTGATGCCATGAATACCAAATGGAATGCTTTAGGTTTCACACCAGGACTAGTGGGAGGACACTGTATTGGTGTAGATCCTTACTACTTTGTTTACGAGGCAGAAAACTTGGGCTATCATAGTCAGATTATTCTTTCTGGTCGCCAAATAAATGATCAAATGGGAGATTTTATTGGTGATAAGTTGATTAAGCTCATGGTTAAGGCGGGTAAAAAAGTAACAGACTCTAAAGTAGTTATTTTGGGTCTAACTTTTAAAGAACATACACCAGATACGCGCAACTCAAAAGTTGCCGATATTATCAATTATTTAAGGACTTTCGATATTGAGCCTGTTGTAGTAGATCCTTGGGCTGAATCAAGTGATGCCAAAGCAGAATATGATGTTGATTTAACAGCGTTCGATCAAGTTCAGGATGCGGATGCTGTTATCTTTGCAGTAGCTCATCAGGAATTTCGAGAACTAAATAATACAAGCATCGAAAAATTGTTTAATGCAAAATTATCACCTAAAGAAAGAGTTCTTATAGATGTCAAAAGCATACTGGATGCTGATTATTTTAAGGAAGCTGGCTATACTTTTTGGCGCTTATAATAATAGCTGGCTCTTAAGCACTTTATCGAACAGGATAAATAGTTTGAGAGTTTCCTTAAGTAGTTTGCGTATCAGAATGTTTATTATTGGAACACTTGATCCTTTGAAAACAAATATGAGGTGATAAAAATGAGTATTAAGAAAATTTTCTTAATATTTTTACTTCTACTTATTTTTCCTTTTGAAAAAGCGGTGGCTTTAGCTAAATACAATTTACCAGAATTGAGTCAGATTGATGCGATAAAATCAAATGCTAGTGTTGATGAATTAATTGATTCAATTCCTGCTGAGGGAAATTTAAATGATCCCAATTTACTTTTGGTGAATCCAAGCAACCCAATCAACAATCAAATTGAAGTTGATTTAGTTACTTCAATTGAAGGAATTCCATATGCTGCTAACATTGAAGAAAAACTTAGTCAGCTGTTACAAGCAGGTTTGGAGGATGGTTATCTATTTACAATTATTTCAGGATACCGTTCGACAAATCAGCAAGCAGGGTTAGAAAGTTCTAGAAAACAGTCTTTAATGGCGGTCGGTTATAGTGAATCAGAAGCGAGATATTTAACCAATTTATATACAGCACCAGCAAATGCCACAGAGCATATGACTGGGCTCGCTATTGATATATTAGGTCAAGATTGGACCAGCATAGGAGGAGGCTTAACTGAAAATTATAGCGAAACGGCATCGGCCCAATGGTTAGTAGAAAATGCAGCCAATTTTGGGTTTATTTTAAGATACCCTCAAAATAAGACAGAAATGACTACTTTTAATTTTGAACCTTGGCATTATCGCTATGTAGGTCAACTAAATGCGCAATTTATGATGGAACATGGGCTTACTCTTGAAGAGTACCTAGCCCTTATTGAAGAACGTGACCGGCGTAAAAAAATTGAAAAAGTAAAACAAGCGGCTGAAAATCAAGCGGTTGATGAAGCAAAAAGGTGGTTAGAAGAACAAAAGAAAACGATTGATAAACTGTTTTATAACTCATCAACTGATTAAATGACAAAGAGCTTGTGACCGAAGTTAGCTAAAACACCGTCCTTAACACTGTTAAACAGCGTTAAGGACGGTGTTTTAGTTTTATTAAATAAACAAAGAGTTGCCTACCTTCTGTTTAATATAACCCTAAAAAGGACAAATGAGTAACAACTAATTTTTTAAAATGCATGATAAATCAAATTAACAATCCCTGCAGAAATCATAATCACGATGGGGTTAGCTTTAAACTTATTAAGTAATAGCATGGCTATAATAAAAATTACCAACATTAACCAATTAGGGTCCATCCAAACAACAGTCTCTTTTTGCCAAATAGCATTCACAAAAATTGATAAGCCCGAACTAGCTATTAAGGCAATCACTATAGGCCTAAGGATAAAAAGGGTATCTTGCATTAAACTTAGTTTTTGAAAACGCTGATAAAGATAGGCTAAAAAAGTCACGATAATTATCGATGGTAAGGTACAGCCGATAGTAGCAACTATTGCACCACTGACACCACCGATTTGAGTACCAATAAAAGTAGAGGCATTAATAGCAATTGGACCAGGTGTCATTTGTGAGATTGTAATTAGATGACCAAATTCTTCTAAAGATAGCCAATGCTCTTGGTGAACAACCAAGTCTTCAATCAAAGGCAAAGCAGCATAGCCACCACCAAAAGAAAGTAAGCCAATATTTAAAAAAGTAAGAAATAGTTCCCAATAAATCAAGTAATCACCTCTTCAAATAAGAATAAATAAAGCCACCACATAAAGAAATAAGAATTAACCATGAAATCGGGAAGTTAAAATAACTAACTAAAATGAGTGCGCTTATAAAAATGAGAATTAGATACTTTTCTTTTTGTTTAACAAGATCTTTGATCATGGTATAAACAACAGAAACAATTACCGCTGCTACTCCCGCTTGCATTCCTTCTAACATCCAAGCCACCCATTGATTTTCAATAAAGACCTGATAAAAATGTGCAATGATAGAGATAATTGCAAAAGGAGGAAGGATAGTGGCAAAAACAGTGGTGAGAACACCGAGCCATCCTGCTAATTGATAACCTACAATCACCGCGGCATTAATAGCGATTGCCCCTGGAGAAGATTGAGCGATTGCGATTAAATCGAGCATTTGATTTTCTTCAAACCAATGATAGTCATCAACAAATTGCTTTTTCATAAGACTTACAATTACATAACCTCCACCAAAGGTAAAAGCACTTAATAGAAAAGTCACTCTAAACAATTTGATATAAAATTTCAAATTTTTTTGCAAAAAATCACTCCTACAAGGAACTTGTAAAATCAGACAATTTAAATTATAGAAAGAAAAGTAAAAATTGTAAACTAGAGCTTAGGTATGACAAGAACATTTATAAGACCTATAATAGAATAGAAGATTATTGAGAGGAGAGAATTAATGAAAAAATTAGGAATTGTAGTAAATCCCATTGCTGGTATGGGAGGACGAGTTGGTTTAAAAGGTACCGATGGTAAAGATGTATTAACTGAGGCGATTAAGAGAGGAGCTAATCCTGAGGCCCCTTTAAAAGCCTTGAAAGCGCTCAAAGAATTAGCTCCTCTTAAAGAAGAATTAATTGTATATGTTGCTTCTGGTAAAATGGGAGAAGATTTAGTAAAAGAAACCGAATTGAATTATGAAGTGATTCATCAAATCGATGGTGACAGTATGGCGAAGGATACCATTCATTTAGTTGAAAAATTTCAAGAGAGAGAGGTGGATTTAATACTTTTTGCAGGAGGCGACGGAACGGCACGTGATATTGCTTCAGTTACTCAACTTGCTATTCCAACGATTGGGATACCAGCGGGTGTTAAGATTCATTCTCCTGTTTATGCAGTGACACCGGAACATGCCGGTAAGTTAGCTTTGAGGTATTTGAAAGACAAGGAATTGTCTCTAAAAGATGAGGAAGTTATTGATATTGAAGAAGATGCATTCCGTAGGGATGAAATAATTACTAAAGTCTATGGATACCTAAGTGTTCCTTATGATGAAAGTCATTTACAAAATTTGAAATCACCTACTCCTCAATCGGATGAGGCAGCAAGAGTTTCTATAGCGCTTGATATTATAGATAGAATGGAAGAAGATGTCTTCTACATTATTGGCTCTGGTTCAACAGTTGCTCCGGTAATGTTAGAGTTAGGTCTGGAACCAACATTATTAGGTGTTGATATCATTCGAAATAAAAAAGTTGTAAAAAAAGATGTCTATGAACAAGAGATTTTGGATATCATTGGGGACAAGCCAGCTAAATTGATTGTTACACCGATGGGTGGTCAAGGATATCTCTTTGGCCGAGGCAATCATCAATTATCTGACAAGGTTCTTGCCAAGCTAGATAAAGAGGATATTATAATTGTTGCAACACCAGGAAAATTAAACACCTTAAAAGGTCAACCGCTTTTAGTTTATACAGGTAATCGTGAAATTGATGAAAAATTAGCTGGTTATCATAAAATTTTACTAGGATACCATAACTCCAGAATGTATAAGGTAAGTGCAATTTAAGAAATAACGAAAATTTTGTGAAAAAAGATTAAGTTGACCAAGTGGTTATCACTATATTAATAACAACTTTCATCTATTAAATAGCGGTTGTGAAAAGCACAACTAACTTTCTTTATTGATAATATAAACAAATTTAGTACTTGCTTACATAAAAATGTTTGTGAAAAAACCGAATTGCAAGCTAAAAATGCAATTTTTTAAAAACTGTCTGCAAAATGTAAGAGTTTCCTAACGTTTTATGGTATGATGAAAGATGCATAGAGATACTATGTGATTTATCTAAAGGGGGAAAAGATTTTAATGAAGACAGATATTCAAATCGCACAGGAAGCTAAATTGCAACCAATTGAAGATGTGGCTGCAAAGTTAGGTATTTCTAATGATGTATTAGAGCCTTACGGTAAAACAAAAGCTAAAATCGATTTTACTAAATTAGATATGGATAACAAGGACTTAGGAAAATTAATTCTTGTTACAGCGATTACTCCAACTCCTGCTGGTGAAGGCAAAACAACTACTTCAATCGGCTTGGCAGACGGAATGTCTAAAATTGGTAAGAAAACAGCAGTTGCTTTACGTGAGCCTTCATTAGGACCAGTATTTGGTATTAAAGGTGGAGCAGCTGGTGGTGGATACGCACAAGTTGTTCCAATGGAAGATATTAACTTACACTTTACTGGAGACTTCCACGCGATTGGAGCAGCAACTAACTTAATCGCTGCCTTATTAGATAACCACATCCACCATGGTAACGCATTAGATATTGATACAAACCGAATTGTATGGCGTCGTGTTGTCGATATGAACGACCGTCAATTACGTAATATTGTAAATGGATTAGGCCGTCGTGTTGATGGAGTAACACGTGAAGATGGTTACGACATCGTTGTAGCTTCTGAAGTAATGGCAGCATTCTGTCTATCTAATAATTTACAAGAATTAAAAGAAAAATTAGGTAATATGATCGTTGCTTACACTCGTAAAGATAATAAGCCAGTTACTGTTAAAGATATTAATGGTGCTGGAGCTGCAACTGCATTACTTAAAGATGCAATCAAGCCAAATATTGTACAAACTTTAGAAGGGACACCAGCTTTTGTGCACGGTGGACCATTCGCAAACATTGCTCATGGATGCAACTCAATTATTGCAACGAAACTAGCAATGAATTATGCAGATTACACAATTACTGAAGCTGGTTTCGGTGCAGACTTAGGTGCTGAGAAATTCTTAGACATCAAATGTCGTCAAGCAGGGATAGCTCCTTCAGCAGTTGTAATCGTTGCAACAATCCGTGCATTGAAGATGCATGGTGGAGTTGATAAAAAAGAATTAGGACCTGAAAATGTAGAAGCTTTACGTAAAGGTATGCCTAACTTAATGCGTCACATTAACAATATTAAGAATGTGTTCGGATTAAACCCAGTAGTAGCTATCAATGCGTTCCCAACTGATACAGATGCCGAAATTGAAGCATTACGTGAAGAATGTGAAAAAGAAGGCGTTAAAGTTGTTCTTTCAACTCACTTCTCTGATGGAGGTGAAGGTGCAACTGAACTAGCTAAGGCTGTAGTTGAAGCATCTGAAAAAGAAAGCAACTTTAAGTTTGCTTATGATGTAGAAGCTTCTATCGAAGAAAAACTTGAAACATTAGTAACTAGAATCTACGGTGGTGCAAAAGTTGAGTTTACTTCAGTAGCTAAGAAGAAAATTAAGCAATTCACCGAGCAAGGACATGGTAAATTACCAATTTGTATGGCTAAAACGCAATATTCATTCTCCGATGATCCTAAATTATTAGGAGCTCCAGAAGGATTTACTGTTACTATCCGTGACTTAACCGTTTCTGCTGGTGCAGGCTTCCTAGTTGCTATGACAGGTGACATTATGAAGATGCCTGGCTTACCAAAAGAACCAGCTGCTAACCGTATTGATGTTGATGAAAAAGGTAACATTGAAGGATTGTTCTAAAAAGAATTGATTCTAAGATAAAATTAATAGTCGAGCGAGTAAATTTTTGCTCGTTCGACTTTTACAGTGTATTGAATAGAAAAGGGAGGATCTTATGGGTAAGATTTTAGATGGTAAAGAAGTTGGGAAAGCAATTCGCGAGCGTACTCGACAAGAAGCAGAAGCTTTAAGAGAAAAAGGGATTGTTCCTAAATTAGTAGTGTTACGTGTCGATGAAAACCCTTCTTCCATGGCTTATGAAAAAAATGCTATGAAAGTAATGGAAAAATGTGGAATCGAAGCAGAAGCTCGTACTGAATTGGATGCTAAGACCACCGAAGATGTCTTAAAAATTATCGATGAATTAAATGCAGATAAATCTGTGTCAGGCGTTATCATTATGCAACCATTCCCAAAAGGAATTGAGCGAGCAGAAATTGCTGAGCGCTTAAATCCATATAAAGACGTAGATGCCTTGAACCCAGTTAACTTAGGTAAGCTAATTAACAATGATCCAACTGCAATGGCTCCTTCTACAGCACAAGCTTGTATCGAAATTCTTGATTACTATGACTATGAATTAGAGGGTGCTGAAGTTTGTGTTATTGGTTCATCACCAGTTGTTGGTAAGCCATTAGCAGTTATGTTATCAAACCGTAATGCAACTGTTTCAAATACACATGTCTATACTAAAGACAACACTATCCACACTACTTTAGCTGACATTGTGGTCTCAGCTACCGGAGCTTTAGGACTTGTTGGCCCTGACTACATTAAAGAAGGTGCAACAGTAATTGATGTTGGCTTTGGTTACAAAGATGGTAAGGCAACTGGAGATGTTCGCTTTGATGAAGTTGAACCTAAAGCAAGTGCTATCACTCCTGTCCCAGGTGGTGTTGGTTCTGTAACAACAGGTGTTCTGGCTTCACAAGTTGTTAAAGGTGCTAAGCTTCTAAATGGCTTAGAATAGGAGCGCGTAATGAAAGAATTAAAAGTCACAGAATTTATTGACAAGTTAGCTTCTAATGATCCAACTCCTGGTGGAGGGGCTGCAGCGGGCGTTACAGCTGGATTGGGTATTGGTGCTATTTTGATGGCTATGATTTTCTCGCAAAGTGATAAATTGTCTAAAGAGGATCAAACTTTTCTTGCTAAAAAAATTGAAGAGTTTGAAAAAAGTAAAGAGATTTTTGTGAACATTATCGACCGCGATGCAACTGAGTTTGAACCACTTTCTAAAGCGTATGGTATGCCGAGAGCAACAGACGTAGAAAAACAAGTGCGTAATGAAGCAATTCAAAGTGGGTTAGTAATTGCATCTCAACCTCCAGTTGACTTGATTTCAGAAGTCAGCCAAATTGTGGAGGGCTTTGACAAGGTTATTCCTTTAATTAAAAAAATCATCGTTTCCGATGTTGGTGTAGGTCTTCAAATGTTACGTTCGGCTGTTCAGGCTTCTTCATTAAACTTATATATTAATGGAGGACAGCTTAAGGATAAGGAAAAGCAAGAAGAGTATTATGAGCTTGCTAACAACAAGGTCGCTGAATTGTCCTCTCAATTAGATGAATACTACGCACAAGTCAAAGATATTTTAATCAAGTAAGGCGAAGGAGATAGTATAATGACAAACGTTCAATTAGATGAAAATGGATTGAAAAAAACACCTATGTATGACTATTACATCGAAAAAGGATGCAAGATTACAGATTTTGGTGGATGGGGATTACCAATTCAAATCACCAAAATTGCTGAGGAGCACGAGGCAGTTCGTAATGCAGTAGGTTTATTTGACGCTTCACATATGGGAGAGGTTCGTGTTAAATCGGCTAAGATGAATGCTTATGACTGGTGGAACGGATTAATCACTAATGATGTGCATAAAGCTACTTTCAACGGAAAAGCTCAATATACCGCTGTATGTAAAGAAGATGGCGGCATCTTAGATGATTTGATTTATTACCGCCGCAATGATGACGAGTTTGTTGCAACTCCAAACGGCTCTAACCGTGAAAAGATTGTTCAATGGATGCATGATCATAATCAAGAGGGTCAAGTTGAGATCACAGATGAAACTTATGACTGGGGATTAATCGCTGTTCAAGGACCAAATGCTGAAGAATTATTGGCTCGCATTACAGATACTAACTTGAAAGAGATTGAATATTATTCTTATAAGCAAGATCAAGTAGTAGCTGGTTTTGATCGTGTTCAAATCTCACGTACTGGTTATACCGGTGAAGAAGGTTTCGAACTATATATTCCAGCTGAACATATGCTTGAGATTTGGAAGAAATTAGTTGAAGAAGGTCAAGATTTAGGTGTTAAAGAATGTGCGCTAGGAGCACGTGATACTTTACGCCTTGAAGCTGGTTTACCACTGTATGGCAATGACTTCGATGAGAGCGTCAACCCAATCGCAGGTGGTATTGCATTTGCAGCACCAAAAGCTAAAGAAGCAGATTACATCGGAAAAGAAGCAATTGCTGCTTATCGCGCCGGCGATAAGAAAGAAGCGTCTCGAGGATTTAAGATTGACGGCAAACAAATCGCTCGTCATGGTATGGAAGTTAAAAATCAAGAGGGTGAAGTGATTGGGGTAGTAACATCAGGAACGAAATCACCTACATTAGGATACCCTCTAGGTTTCATGCGTGTTGCCACTGATTATAAAGTTGGTGATAAAGTAATTATCGATATCCGCGGTAAAGAAATTGAAGCAGAATTAACTAAGAAAGACTGGTTAGCTGCTAGTAAGTAAATTTAAACTAAAGTGGTTTCATTTTTGTTAAATGTTTGATAAAATGAGCACATAAACAATTTTAAGAAAAGGGGTCATTTATAATGTCACAAGTATTTTTTACAGAAGAACACGAATTTATTGAAATTTTAGCACCTAACAAAGCACGTGTAGGTATCACTGCTTTTGCTGCAGAGCAATTAGGAGATATCGTTCACGTTGAATTACCAGAAGTCGACGATGAATTTGATGCTGAAGAAGAAATCGCAACAGTAGAATCTGTTAAATCTGTATCTGAAGTATACGCACCTTTTGCAGGTAAAGTAGTTGCGGTGAACGAAGAGTTAGAAGATGCACCAGAATCAGTTAACGAAGATGCTCAAGGTAAAGGATGGTTCTTCGAAATTGAAACTGAAGAAGACATCGATACATCAGAATTCTTAACTGAAGAGCCAGCTGAATAATCATAAATTTTAAAGGTTTGTTTATTAGAGTGACTCTATGTCACTCTAATATTTAAGTCAAAATTGCTATTAATTTAAAAAGTACGAATTAAAGAAAAAAATAGACTAAGGAGCAGATCATGGCAAAATTTAGATATTTACCTAACACAGACCAAGACCGCCAAGCAATGCTAGAAACAATTGGCGTTAAAGATATTATGGATATCTTCTCTGACTTGCCAGAAAATGTACGCCGTACAGGCAAAATGAACTTACCTGAACCACTTTCTGAATTGGAAATTGTTAAAGAACTGACTAGAATGTCGGCTCTAAACACTTCGTCCAGTCAAATGCCTTTTTTCTTAGGTGCTGGAACGTATGACCACCATGTACCTTCGATTGTTAATCATATTATTATGCGTCAAGAGTTCTTAACTGCTTATGTTCCCTACCAACCAGAAGTATCTCAAGGAGAATTGCAAGCATTATTTGAATGGCAAACAATGATTGCTGAACTGACAGGTATGGATTTGGCAAACTGTGGTATGTATGATGGATATAACGCAGTTTCCGAAGCAGCAAACCTTGCGTTTAACCATGTTAAGAAGTCTAAAAAAGTATTAGTTTCTAAAGGGTTAAACCCACAAGCAATTGAAACTGTAAAAACTTACGGTTTCGGTAAAGATTACGCTGTTGAAGAAATAGCACTTGAAAATGAAGTCACAAGTCTTGAAGATTTAAAAGCTAAATTAGATGCTGAAGTAGCGGCAGTTATTGTTCAATATCCAAACTTCTTTGGATCGGTTGAGGATTTAAAAGCAATTAAGTCAGCTTTAGAAGGAACAAAAACATTGTTAATTGTTTCTGCTAATCCATTAGCTCTTGGAAAACTAGAAAAACCAGGTGCTTTTGGAGCAGATATTACTGTTGGAGATGTTCAGCCTTTCGGTATACCAATGTCTTTAGGTGGCCCTCACTGTGGTTACTTTGCCGTTAATGACAAGTTAATGCGTAAGATTCCTTCGCGTATTGTCGGGGAAACAGTAGATGAAGAAGGTAGACGTGGATTCGTTATGACCCTTTCTACACGCGAGCAACATATCCGTCGTGAAAAGGCAACCTCTAACTACTCTTCAAACCAAGCTTTATTCGCTTTAGCATCATCTATTGCTATGTCAGCATACGGTAAGGTTGGTATTCAAGAATTAGCACAGGCTAATATCAATAATACACATTATCTTGCGAAAGAACTAAAAGCAGCAGGTTTTGAAGTTCTTAACACTAGACCGTTTTTCAACGAGTTTGTTATCAAACTAAATAAAGATGTACGTCAAGTCAATAAAGAATTATTTGAAAAAGGATTTGTTGGTGGCTTTGATGCTTCAAAAGCAATTGGTGTTGATAATGCCTATCTACTTTGTGTAACTGAAAAGCGTACCAAAGAAGAAATGGATAAATTTGTAACTGCTTTAGTGGAGGTGGCAAAATAATGATCTTACAAGATTATGATAAATTGATTTTTGAAATTTCGCAAGAAGGGCACACAGCTTATGATTTGCCAGTTTCTGAAGTAGAAGAGTATGACTTATTATCAGAATTAGGAGAATATGCACGTCAAGAACCTGCGCGTTTGCCAGAAGCTTCTGAACTACAAATTGTACGTCACTATACAGCACTTTCAAACCGTAACTTTGGTGTTGAATCAGGTCCTTATCCATTAGGATCATGTACAATGAAGTATAATCCAAAGATTAACGAAGATGTAGCTGCTATGGATGGCTTTGCGAATATTCATCCTTTACAAGATCCAGACACTATTCAAGGTGCACTACAATTAATGTATGAATTACAAGAATATTTGAAGGAAATCACTCAATTTCCAGCATTAACTTTACAACCAGCTGCAGGTGCTCAAGGTGAGTTAGCAGCAATATTAGCTTTTAAAGCTTATTTTGAATCCATTGGAGAATTGGAGCAACGTCGAGTAATACTAATTCCTGACTCTGCTCACGGAACAAATCCAGCCACAGCTATGGTAGCTGGTTTCGAAACGGTTGAGCTTCCTTCCACTCCAGAAGGGATTATTGATGTCGAGGCAGTGCGTGCTGCTGTAGGGCCAAATATTGCCGGTATTATGATTACAAACCCATCAACAGCTGGTTTGTTTGAAAAAGATGCTAAGGAAATTGTAGATATTGTTCACGAAGCGGGTGGACTTGCTTATTATGATGGTGCAAACTTAAATGCTATTATGGGATTAACTTCTCCAGGTGCAATGGGCTTTGACGCTTGTCACTTGAACTTACATAAGACCTTTACTGGACCTCATGGTGGTGGAGGACCAGGATCAGGACCAATTGGCGTTGTGGATAAATTAGCACCATTTATTCCTGGACCCAATGTGGTAAAAAATGGCGACAAATATGAGCTTGAAACACCTGAGAAATCTTATGGTCGTATCAAAGGAAACTTTGGAAACTTTGGTGTAAACGTTCGTGCTTATACATACATTCGCTCAATGGGAGCTGAAGGATTACGTCGTGCTTCTGAAGATGCTGTTCTTAATGCTAACTATTTACGAGTACGTGTTAATGAATACTTTGATGCACCATTCCCTAACTTCAACAAAAACGACTTTGTATTGGACTTAAGTCGTCACAAGAAAGATTATGGAGTAACAGCTAAAGATGTTGGTAAGCGACTTTTAGACTTTGGTATTCATGCTCCAACAACTTACTTCCCATTGCATGTTAATGAATGTTTAATGGTTGAGCCGACTGAAACAGAATCTAAGCAAGACTTAGATTATGTAGCAGATATCTTAATTAAGATTAATCAAGAGGCTATTAATAATCCTGAAATTGTTCAAACAGCTCCACATAATACACCTGTAAGACGTTTGGATGAAGCAGGAGCTTCTCGTAAGCCAGTTCTAAAATATACTTTTGAGAAACATGAATCAGAATCTGCTGAAGTAGAATAAAAAAATCAAAATCAACTGATCTCGGTCAGTTGATTTTTTGATGGATATAATTTAAAATGTTAAATTGTAACAGCTTCAATTTATTATCATTCATTTCTATATAAACATATTAGAAGGTGGTTTGTCCATGCAAACAGAAAAGGCTATTGAATCCGATATTAATCAACTTTTAGAAAAAATGAAGAAGGGTAAAGTTCGTATAACTCCTCAAAGACGAGCCATCTTAAAAACAATCTTGACAAAAGTCAAGCATCCAAGTGTTGAAGAGATTTACCAGCAAGTTCAACAAGACTATCCACAAATGAGTTTAGCAACAGTTTATAATAATGTTCGTGCTTTTGTGAATGCAGGCATTTTACAAGAGTTGAACATTGATGAAAAAACAAAACACTATGACATTAATGTGCACCCCCACGGACATACAATTTGCGAAGCTTGTGGAAAAATTGAAGATGTTTTTTTAAATCAATTTAATGATATATACACCGAAATAAAAGAGTTAGATAAATTTAAGGTAAGAGCGATGGAAGTATCCTTTTATGGGTTTTGTCAAGAGTGTTATGAGAAAGAAGCACAAAACAATTAAAGAAAACTGCCAACTTGTTGAATAAGTTGGCAGTTTTTTTGCTATGTACTATCTATATCGTATACCCATTACTTTCTCCATACGAGCCAATGTCTGAGAAGCTGTTTCATTAGCTTTAGTTGCACCTATAGAAAGAATATCATAAAGTTCATCGCCTGCGATTAGCTGATTATAACGCTTTTGAATAGGCTCTAAGACAGATACGACTAAATCAGCTAAGTCTGATTTAAAGCGACCATAACCTAAGTCATGATATTGA
Source organism: Facklamia sp. P12945 (assembly GCF_050409485.1). Classification (NCBI taxonomy): domain Bacteria; kingdom Bacillati; phylum Bacillota; class Bacilli; order Lactobacillales; family Aerococcaceae; genus Facklamia; species Facklamia sp. P12945. The sequence continues at coordinate 1,647 of NZ_JBNUPJ010000014.1, read as the reverse complement.
TTAACGATCTTTTTAATTGGCTGTTCACTTAAGCTTGCGTAAATTTCAATTAAGTTGGATAAACCAGCTTGGTTAGCCGTGTCATAATTAACGACTCCAATTGAATCAGTAACAGCTGATTTAATTTTCTTAATGATTTGACGCGGTTCATCCAACATTGAGATTTTACTTTTTTCATTTTCATCTGATTTGGACATTTTTCGACTTGGGTCTTGCAGACTCATAACTCGCTTACCAGCATTTGGATAAATAGGTTCTGGTTTAACTAATATGTCTTCTCCGTAGCGGTTGTTAAAACGGTCTACAAAATTTCTTGTTAATTCAATATGCTGACGCTGGTCATCACCTACTGGAACATATTTAGCATCATAAAGAACTATATCACCAACCATTAATGCCGGGTAACAAAGTAAGCCAGCACCAACTGATTCTTGTTTAGCAGACTTGTCTTTATATTGTGTCATTCGTTCTAGCTCACCTACGCCAATCTGACAGGTAATGAGCCAAGCAATTTGAGAGTGAGCAGGTACTTCTGATTGTACGAATACTGTGGATTTGTTCGGATCGATACCAATCGCTAAATAAAGGGCAGCTAGTTGCTTAGTTTGTCTTACCAATATTTCAGGGTCCTGTGGGACTGTGATGGCATGTTGATTCACAATACAATAGGTTGCTTGATATTTATCTTGTAAATCAACAAATGATTTCATGGCTCCAATATAGTTTCCAAGAGTAGGTATGGAGGATGGTTGTACACCGGAAAAAATGGTCTCTTTCATGATCTTCCTCTTTCTAATGGCTTATATTTACATTAATAATTATAACCTATCTAAAATTAAATGCTAGCTTTTATGAAAAAAGATTGAGTGTTTTCACAAACTGGCAGTTTTTCATCAGTAATTCTAATAAATGTCACACACTAATCATTGATTATAGTTTGCTTTAAAGCATTTTTGTTGCTATAATTCTATATGTAGTACTAAATACTTTGTGAAACTCACTTATTGTATCGAATAGATTTGATTGTTAAATGATAAAATCTTAAGTTCAATAATTGAATATGTACGTGTCTTTAAGAGAGAAGAATGTTCACAAGAGAGGATGATCTTTTAATGGTAACATTATATGTAACTCCAAGTTGCACGTCATGTAGAAAAGCCCGTTCATGGCTAGAAGAAAATAATATTGCATTCGAAGAGCGCAATATTTTCACTGAACCTTTAACGATAAACGAAATAAAAGGTATTTTGCGTATGACAGAGGAAGGGACAGAGGATATCGTTTCAACTCGGTCAAAAGCCTATTCAGAATTAGATGTAGAAATCAGCGAATTACCTTTAAATGATTTTTTTGAGTTAGTTCAAAATCAACCAGGTTTGTTGCGTCGACCAATTATTTTAGATGATAAACGCATTCAGATTGGTTACAACGAGGATGAAATCAGACGTTTCTTGCCTCGAGAAGTAAGAGCTCGCGCATTGCGTCACGCTCGTGCTTTGGTAAATGAATAAACAAAAATTTGAGCCTTCGGGCTCTTTTTTTGAATAAATAGAATTGCATTGGATAAGCTTGCATAGACAATGTATTTTTGCGGCTCTTTGTCAAATAGGGTTGATGAGTAGGTGAGGTAACCGACTGGTTACTTCA